>JAFGUQ010000205.1 GCA_016938455.1 Clostridia bacterium | reverse complement strand
GCTTGATACTGACTGTTTGCTAAACTTTATCAGGTCGGGACTTCCACCCGACTATATTCTACGCACCGAACTGGCGCACTCCTTATTACATTATCTGCCAGTTATTTTCCCTGTTTCCATTCCTGCTTTAAAATACCATATAGATTAAGATCGTATTCCTTATTGTCAAATAAAACCAGTTTCCTGAATGCGCCTTCTTTTACGAATCCTAATCCCTCATAAAGCGAAATGGCTTTGTCATTGTATCCTATGACTGCCAGCTGCAGTTTTCTTAAGTTAAGCTTATTGAATGCATAGTCTATGGTCTGTATCATTGCCTGCTTGCCATACCCTTTTCCCTGGAACCTGCCATTGCCGATTCCAACGGAAATCCATGCTGTCCGGTTCTTATCTGAGATGTCAAAAAGTTCTGTGATTCCTACTATTTCATCTTCACCTTCAAGTCGTATGGCAAAAGGCCTGTATACTTTTTCATTGTTCTTGATATATAGCTTTTTAAGTGATTTAAGACTTGTTTCTCTGATTATTTCATAATGATAGTTTTTTAAGAACTGCTCATCAGAGAACCATTTTTGAATGTCTGTTAAATCACTTTTTTTTATACTGTCTAAAAACACTTCTGTTTTAATCATCATAGTTATATACAGTCTGTAATCCTAGTTCAGCATTGATTTTATCCAGTTGTCCAAGTACATCAAAATATTTTGCATTTCTCTTGTATTCGCTGATGATTTCTTCAACAGATACTTCATTGGCATATATTTTCATGGCGACATCTTCTGAAAACATCGATATGTTTGTACTGAAATTAGTCACAAATCCTCTGGCAATGTTAGGAATAGTGTAAAAAAGACTTGGATTCTGGTCAAAATAGGCTTTGGTATCCACTATCGCTTTTTCCTGATAATCAGCTGTGTTTTTATCATATTCGTTATAGAAAACAAAGTATGGTGCATCATAATAGATTGGTGTCATCGCAGTTGCGTATAGCGGATATTGGCTCGGAGCATCGATTCGTTCCGGACTTTCTAATTCCACCCAGGTTCTGGGAAGTAAATCGCTGTTATCCCTGAATTTATCATGAAGTATGAGATTCTGTCCCTCGACATCATAAGACACTCCAGGTAAACCGAATCTCAGCATCTGATGAGCCTGCATGTCTCCCATGAAAGTATTGATAAAATTATTCAGCATTTCCTTGGCATTAATAGTATTATTCAGCATGACATATGCCGTGGTGGCATAATTAATCAGCGAAACAGCTTCCTGCTGCGATTCTCTTATGGTAGATATGGTTTCATTTAACAGCGCATCTGACGCATTGGCACTGACAGATCCTGAATGAGGTTTGATATATCCGTATGTCTTTCCTGAGAGTGGTCCGTAGTGATCGAGAAGTTCCTCACTGACCAGTGTTCTTATGAATGTGAGAACTTCAGCCATTTTAGGATTCAGCATAGCATCTTCATAAGTTCCTGTGGTAGGGTTATAGCCTGTTGTATATTTCGGATCCTCTGCCAGATAGACACCATTGGCAAAAAACAGGTCCTGTAATCCGTTAAACGATTTATCATCGATTGAATTCAAGCCATAAGTGTTAGCTCTTCCATCATTATCAGGGTCTTTGGTCTGGAATCTTTTAGACATTTCATAAAGTTCAGCATAAGTTGTAGGTGCTTCAAGTCCCACTTTTTCCAGCCAGTCGGTTCTGGTGATTCTGGTTACAAATCCGTTATATCTGATTTCCGCAGGAATCGCCCAGATCTCTCCGTCATTCAAAAGAAACATATCCTGAAATTCTATCGGAAATTTATTATATAGCACATTGTCTTTTAAAAGGTCTGTTAAAGGTAACAGCACATCCTTGTCAATCAGCTTTTTCAAGTCGTTATATCCTCTGAAATCTGACAGATAGACAATTCCTGTAAGATCCAGGTTTTTCATGTTCTGAAGATAGTAATCAGTGAAATACTGATAACCTGTGTTGACAAAATTAATCTTCATATCAATATTGTAGTTTTCATATATAAAAGTCTGCCAATCCTGAATATATGGATATTGTTCCGGTTCCTGTTCTCTGACAAGGAGCTTATTAAGAACAATCCCATATTTTGAAAAATCCTCAGCGATTTCAGGTGCTGATTCACTGGGGTTTACTGAATCCCCCGGAGAAGGAGTTGAACTTGCTGTTTCAGAATTTTTATCACATGCAGTCATTGTCATTGATAACACCAACATAAGACAAACTGCTGTCAGTATTAACTTTTTCTTTTTCATCATATACCTCATTTTAAATCGAATTTATCAAATACATTGTATCAAAAAAATTATATAATTCAATCAAAGTCATAAATATTTTACGGTTTCTCCATATGAAACACACAACTTTTTTAAATGGTCTTCTGTTTCCATGATCCTTTTAAATATCCGATGAATCCTACTGTGCAGATGATTAGATTACTGACCAGCATAGCATACCAGATCAGTTTTTCATCCATTTGAGTGAACCTCATCAGCAGATAAATCATCGGCAGTCTCAGGAACCAGAGCCTGCCGATCATCATCATCATGGCAAACTTCGTATGGCCGCTGCCTTGGAATAGTCCGATGAAACTCTGGAAAATCCCCATCAGCGGAAGTGTAATGATGATGATTTTCATATAGTAGGTTCCCTGTTCAAGAACAATGGGATTATTTGTGAAAATGCTTACCACACTGTCATTGACGATAAACAGCAATCCACCACCGATTGCAGAGATGAGAAGCGCGAATTTAATACTGGTAGCCAGTGCTTTTTTAGCTCTGTCTATTTTACCTGCTCCGATGTTTTGGCCGACCACAGTATTAAGTGCCTGACCGATACCCATGATAGGCATCAAGGCAAGTGAATTGATTCTGTTTCCGATGACAAAAGCCGTCAAAGTCATTTCCCCGAATGATTTTATGAAAACATTCATAATCGTGAATCCGAAAGCAGCCGTAGCCTGACCGAAAGAAGCCGGTAATCCGATTTTAACGATTCTGGATACGATGGCTTTAGTGAATTTATAGTGTCTCGGTTCAACCACAATTCCCTTAATACCCTTAATGACAAAGTAAACCGCTGCTGCTGCAAGAACGAATCTTGCAGAGGTAGTTGCCAAAGCAGCACCTCTGACACCTAATTTCAATGTGAAAATAAATATAGGGTCTAAGATAACATTTATCACTACCGAAACAGCACTTAATATCATTGGAGTGACCATGTCTCCCTGACCCTGCAGAATAGAGCTGAATGCAAAATAAATAAAAGCAAACGGCATTCCAATCATGATATTTCTGAGATAAACAACAGAGTTTTCAAAAAGCTGTCCCTCGGCTCCCATTGCTCCGACAATCCAGGGTGTTAAGACAAATCCGAGAAGACCAAGCGAAACACCTGCTATCAGAGAAAAAGAAAGCATCTGTCCGGCGGCTTTCTTGGCATTTTCAATATCATTAGCTCCCAGGTATTGTGCAATCAATGACCTTCCAGCTACTGAAAAACCCATCCCGAGTGATAGAATAAGGAATACGATGTTCCAGACAAATCCGACAGCGGCTACTTCAATATCACCCATTCTGGAAACAAAGTAAGTATCAGTCAAGTTATATACTGTCTGAATCAGATTACCCAGCATAATAGGTAGAGCTAATGTAATCAGTGCTTTTTTTATGTCACCGTTTACAATCAGTTCTCTCTTTTTTAAGTCCATACAATTCGCCCTTCAAACAATTTTATGCAAAGCACAAGCATAATTATATAATATAACTATTTTTTTATCATCAATTTTCATAAATTGTTTACAATTTATTTTCTGTCACGGTAATAATTCATCAGGCAGCCACTTAAAATGATGTCTCTTTCATCCCTTGTCATTTTGGCAAGCCTCAGAATCACTTTGTCTTTTTTATTATGATGATTAACAACATATCCTGTGATTTCCTCATCATTTCCCAATAACATTTTTTTCAGATCAGGGATGAATATGAAATCATCTATTTCAATTAAGGGCTTCTGGTCAACAGTAAACGGAAGCATTCCCCAGTTGACAAGATTGCTCCTGTATCTTTTAGTAGCATATTCAGTGGCTATGTTTGCCCAGCCTCCAAGAACCTTCTGACATGAAGCCGCCTGTTCTCTTGCCGATCCGTCTCCCGGTTTATTGGCATATATCACACTGCCGATACCTGTATTACGAAGATCTATCCCTGAAATCTGAGTCACTTTTCCTTTTTTCATATCCTCAAACAGCTGTTTTGTCTGTTTTGCTCTTCCCACATAAGAAGGGTCTTTCCTGCTCAGTGTAAATTCAGCTAAACCAATAGGGTTTGAACGGTATGATGAAGTTTCTCCTGAAGGAATCAGTTCATCGGTTGTCGTGACGGGATCATCAATGACAGATACCACCTGAAGCAGTAAATGATCGTACATGGAGTCCATGACAGGCCATTCTTTAATGTTCGGTCCTAATTTTAGCTGACTGCACTTTATAGCGTGGCTAAATCCGTCATACACTCTGTTTTTATATATGTCTTCATTGTATTCATATATATATTCCGGTTCCTTATAGTCCATCTCAGTCGCCGGTGTCAGGATTCCCTTATTTACAGCGGTGGCAGCAATGCTTCTCGCATCCATGAGAGCGACTGATGCGATCTGTCCCTCCCCAGGTTTTGACCCCTCTCTGTTCGGAAAGTTCCTGGTGGTATGTCTGATGCTGAATGCATTATTTGAAGGAACATCCCCCGCTCCGAAGCATGGTCCGCAGAAAGCGGTTTTGATAACGGCTCCAGCTGTCATCAGTGTATTCATGGCTCCGGCTTTATTAAGTGCATAATTAACAGGTTGGCTTTGAGGATACACACTGAAGGTAAAATCATCATGTCCCACATTCTTGCCTTCAATCATGGCAGCGGCAGTCAGTATGTTTTCAAAGGTGCCCCCTGCACATCCGGCGATGATACCCTGATCGACATAAATATCTTTCCCTCTTATCTTACTGATCAGATCAATCTCAATCTGGTCCCCCATGATTTCCCTGGCATTTTTTTCTATATCATGAAAAATGTCTTTTGCATTTGAAATAAGGTCTTTGACTGTATAGGTATTACTGGGATGAAAAGGCATGGCAATCATGTTTTCTATCGCTGACAGATTCACTTTAACCATGCAGTCATAAGCAGCAATATCACCAGGCTGTAACCTGCTGTATTCCTCTTCTCTCTTATGAATTGAAAAGTATTCCTTCACTTTGTCATCAGTTTCCCAGATAGAGCTTAGACAGGTGGTTTCTGTTGTCATGACGTCAATCCCGTTACGAAAATCAACAGACAGATTTGCAATGCCCGGTCCCGCAAATTCAAGTACTTTATTCTTGACAAACCCTTTTTTGAAGACAGCTCCTATAATAGCAAGCGCCACATCCTGAGGACCTACGCCATGTTTGACCTGTCCTTCAAGATAAACAAGGCAGATTTCCGGATATTTAAGATCATATGTCTTCTGTAAAAGCTGCTTAACCAGTTCCGGACCGCCTTCACCTATGGCCATGGTACCTAAAGCACCGTATCTTGTATGAGAATCAGAGCCAAGAATCATTTTACCGCATCCTGACATCATTTCTCTCATATACTGATGAATGACTGCAAAATGGGCAGGAACATAGATTCCTCCATATTTTTTAGCAGCTGACAGTCCAAACATATGGTCATCTTCATTAATGGTTCCGCCTACTGCACATAAGCTGTTATGACAATTGGTCAAAACATATGGAATCGGAAACTCTTCCAGTCCACTTGCTTTTGCTGTCTGGACAATACCGACATAAGTGATGTCATGTGAAGCAAGTGAATCAAATTTGATGGCCAGACTATCACTGTTGCCGCTTGTATTATGGTTTTGCAGTATCTTATATGACATGGTGTTCTTTTTATATAAATCAAAATCAAGTGATGATGTCTGTCCTGTTTCCAGTATTTCTCTTCCTTTTTTCAGGTATGTTTTTTCATTAATTAATTTAATCAAGGGTATTCCTCTTTTCTTGTCCTTTTGTTTAATATATTATATATTCAGCAGAGAAAAAATGAAAGTGGGAATATTCAATTGATTAAACATATAATATGGGATTTTGACGGCACTTTATTTAACACCTACCCTGAAATCTCCCTGGTTTTCCAGAACACTCTGAAACAATTCGGCATTGAAGAAGACAGAGCAGAAATTTTAAAGCATCTTCACCGGTCTCTCTTTCAGACCTATCAGGTTTATGTCGATCGATACAATCTTGATTTCATGGCTCTCAGAAAAACCTTTTCATTAAACGATGAGCAGTTGACACCTTCAAATATATTGCCGTTTGAAGGCGTTGAGAATATTATAAAAAGCATTGAAGGTTCCAATTTCATATTCACTCACAGAGGAAAATCCACATTCCACTATCTTGATTATTATGATTATACAAAATATTTCAGCGAAATCATCACAAGAGAAGATGGTTATGCCAGAAAACCTGAACCTGATGCTCTTCTCTATTTAATCAGCAAATATTCTCTTGAAAAGGAATCAACCATATATATAGGGGACCGTATCATTGATGTACAGTGTGCTAAAAAGGCCGGCATCAAATCATGTTATTTTGATTCACATGGCATCAGCATCGATGAAAAAGCGGATTACACCATTAATAGTTATATCAATTTCATTTTTTAGAGAAACTGAAAGAAAAAACTCATACACCTTATCCTGCTTATCCCCTTCCGCTCTTTATCGAAATGGCAATTGCTGTTATAATAACAGCACAGAGGGTACTATTAATAGCAGTTGATCTGTAAGTACTGGTAGAAATATTAATTAGATTTACGACCTAAATAAAAAAATGATACTGGAGAAGAAAATGAACAATTATCATATCATGTCAATTGAAGACACACTAAAAAAACTGGATTCGTCTTTTGATGGTTTAAGTAAGAACCAAGCTTCAGAAAGACTGGAAAAAGACGGTTTAAATGCCTTGAAGGAAGGAAAGAAAAATACTCTTTTTCATAAAATCATCTCTCAGTTCAAGGATGTCATGATTATTGTTTTGCTGGTTGCCGCTTTGATATCCGGACTATTAGGAGAAATTACCGATGCCCTCATTATCCTTGCTATCGTCATTCTAAATGCAGTCATGGGAATCATTCAGGAAAGCAAAGCCGAGAAAGCATTAGAAGCATTGAAAAGTCTGTCAAAGCCATATACTACAGTAATCAGAGATAAACAGATAATTAAAGTGAAAAGTGAAGAAATCGTCACCGGTGACATTATTATTCTGGAAGCCGGTGATTATGTCCCGGCTGATTTACGATTAATTGAAAGTAACAGCCTTAAAATACAGGAGTCTTCATTAACCGGTGAATCAGTCTCTGTAGAGAAAGTAATCACTACGCTGACGGATTCCAGTCTGGTGATCGGAGATAGAAAAAACATGGCTTTTTCGTCCAGTGTTGTCACTTATGGGAGAGGAAAAGGAGTGGTGGTAGCCACAGGAATGGAGACAGAAGTCGGTAAGATTGCCAGTTATATCACTGATGACAATCTGTCATCAGAAACACCTCTCAGTAAGCAACTGAATAAAACAGGAAAAATTCTCAGTGTCATTGTGATTATTGCCGCTGTCATTATTCTGGTGACAGGTCTGATTCAGGGAAGAGCATTCATAGAAATGTTCCTCATCTCAGTCAGCATAGCCGTAGCAGCCATCCCAGAAGGATTGCCTGCCATTGTTACCGTTGTCCTTGCGTTGGGTGTTCAGAAAATGTCATCCAAAAATGCCATCGTCAGAAAACTGCCTGCAGTTGAAACATTGGGAAGTACAGAAATTATCTGTTCAGATAAGACTGGTACACTGACTCTTAATCAGATGACTGTCAAGGAATTGTATTTTATCAACAACACTCCTTCAGCCGATGATATGAGAATCTTCATGTATATCATGATGTTATGCAATGACACAAAAATCTCCATGGTAGAAGGAAAAGAGAAATTGGTGGGAGACCCGACAGAAACCGCTTTAGTGGCTTTTGCAAAAAGCTATGGTCATGATAAAAACAAACTGGAAGAACAGTTTTTAAGAGTCTCTGAAATTCCTTTTGATTCCGAAAGAAAACTGATGACCACCATCAATAAAATGGATGGAAAGTATAAAGCACTGGTTAAAGGTGCTCCTGATATCCTGATTTCAAAATGTACACATATTCTTGAAAACGGGAATGTCAGAGCAATCACAGAAGATGATATCAGAAAATTACACCTTGCTAATTCAACTATGGCTTCAAAAGCATTACGTGTGCTTGCTTTTGCCTATCGAGAATATATCAAGCTTCCTGAAAAGATGGAAAGTGAAATCATAGAAAATGAATTGATATTCGTAGGTCTGGAAGGGATGATTGATCCACCTAGAGAAGAAGTAAAAGAAGCTATTAAAATATGCAAAACTGCTGGCATGAGAGCCGTTATGATTACAGGAGATCATCAAGACACCGCTACCGCAATTGCCAGACAACTCGGCATTCTTAATGAAAAAGAATTAGCGATTTCCGGGTCTGACCTGGACAAAATGACTGATGATAATTTATATGAACAGGTAAAATATATCTCAGTTTATGCAAGAGTTTCACCAGAGCATAAAGTCAGAATCGTCAATGCATGGAAAAAACATGGAAAAATAGTCGCCATGACTGGTGATGGAGTCAACGATGCTCCTTCACTGAAAGCAGCAGACATTGGTATAGGAATGGGAATAACCGGAACAGATGTGGCAAAAAGCGTGTCAGATATGATTCTGGCTGATGATAATTTTGCCACCATTATCATTGCCGTAGAAGAAGGAAGAAGAACTTATGCTAATATTGAAAAAGCTATTCAGTTCCTTTTATCTGCCAATACTGCTGAAGTCCTCACACTATTTGTCGCCACATTTTTAAGCTGGAAGTTTTTATTTCCTATTCATATCTTATGGATTAATTTAATCACAGATTCATTCCCTGCACTGGCGCTTGGGATGGAAAAACCAGAAAGTGATTTAATGAGCCGGCCACCAAGAGAATCCAAGAAAAGTCTTTTTTCCGGCAGATTGGGAAAAAATATCATTATTCAAGGATTTCTGCAGGCTGCACTTACTTTAGGTGTATACTCATATGCCATCACTCATTTCAATGTCGCAGTCTCTATTACCATGGCATTTCTAACCTTAGGATTAATTCAGCTTTTCCATGTGTTCAATATCCGTGCCATGAATAAAAGCATATTCAAAAGCAAGTTTTTTTCTAACCGATATGTCTTTGTAGCCGTGTTCTTTTCTGCCGTTTTACAGGTAGGAGTTGTTCTCATACCTAAGCTAAATGAAATATTCAGGACCGTCCCTCTGACAGGTGAACAGTGGATCATTGTTTTGGCTGCTTCCTTTACAATAATACCTTTGGTGGAAATAACGAAGCTAATATTGAAACTCTTTAAAACAAAGTGATTTTGTGAAATGTTTATAATTTTAGTTTAAAATTGCATAAAAAATACGATTTTTTACCCATTTTATGCCGTATTTATATAAATATAACTTGAATATGTGATTAATAAGAAATATAATGAATGTGTATAGTACAAAAGAGGAGATATCTGTGAAAGATAATAGGATTTTCTATAACTTAACCTATCCACAAAAAGGTATATGGCAACTGGAAAAATTATATCCTAACACAAGCATAGGTAATATTTCTGCGACTTTAAAACTTGAGACAAAATTAGATATGGATGCAATGGATAAAGCAGTTAACCAGATGATAAAAATGAATGAGGCTCTCAGAATCAGGATATCTGAAGAAGATGGTGAGCCAAAACAATATATTGTCCCTTTCTCTTATCAAAAAATAGATTTTTTCGATTTCTCTGATAGAGACATCAAAGAAGTCTATGAGTGGGATACCATGATGACAAAAAAACCATTTTACAAGACTGATTCTCCATTATGTTATTTTGCTTTTGTTAAAATCACTGATACTTTACTGAATTTTTATGTAAAGCTGCATCATCTTATCGGAGATGCATGGACAGCAGTTGCAGTTGGCAATGAATTAACTAAATACTATGAGCAGGTAGTTAATCATATTCCCTTTGATGAAATTGAAAATCCATCATATTTAGCTTATATACAAAGTGAACAGAATTATCTGAATTCCGACAGATTCATTCAGGACCAGGCATATTGGATGGATAAGTTTACACCGGCTCCAGAACTGAAAACACTTAAACAGAAAAAAACAGCTGAGGTAACCATTAAGTCTAAGCGAAGAACTTTTATGTTGCCTGAGAAACTATGCAAAAAAATACGTCAGCACTGTCTTGAAAACAAAACATCTATTTTCAGCTTATATCTCGGAGCCATGGCTATCTACTTCAACCGCACAAGAGGTGATAATGAGATTGTGTTCGGAACACCAGTTTTAAATCGTTCAAACATTAAAGAAAAAAAGACCTTTGGTATGTTCATAAGTACCGCACCAATTAAAGTCTTTATTGATGATAATCAGGATTATAACACTTTTGCTGAAACAATTAACAAGGAATGGATGACTTTACTAAGACATCAGAAATATCCATATACTCTCATGCTTGAAAATCTGCGTGCAAAAAATCCGGGTTTTGAGAAACTTTACGATATTGTCATTTCTTATCAGAATGCGAAATTTGTTAAAAATGAAAGCAGATACCATCAAGAAGGAAGATGGCATTTAAACGGATATCAGACAGACTCTCTCAGCATTCATATTAATGATAGAGAAGATGATGGCGATATCGTCATAGATTATGACTACCTTTCAGATTTGTTCTACGAAAAGGAAATTGATTTCTTACATAAACATGTCATCAGTCTGCTTTGGCATTCAATTGATAACCCTGCTAAAAAGCTGCCTTTTATTGAAATGATTTCAGAAGAGGAGAAACACAGGATATTATATGAATTCAATCAGACTGAAAGAGAATATCCGAAAGATAAAACAGTTAATGAACTCTTTGAAGAGCAAGTAAAATTAAATCCGGATGCGGATTGCATCATCTTTGAAAACCAGAAACTGTCTTATGATGAATTTAATAAAAAGTCTAATCAGATAGCCAGGTATTTAAAAGAACATGGAGTTGTACAAGGTGATATCCTTGGAATCATGTTGCCAAGGTCTTTGGAACTCATGCTATGGATAATGGGTATCATTAAAGCCGGTGGTGCATACCTGCCACTTGATCCCGATTTTCCAACAGATAGAATCAATGTAATATTAGATGATAGTAAATCAAAATATCTGATTACTAATTCAATTCAAAATATCCAGCGAACGATTAACTGTGCTGTCCTTGATATTGATAAAATTAATTTAGAGTCTTTTATTCATCTAAATTTAACAGGAACCTGCCAGCCAAATGATTTAATTTATATTATTTACACCTCTGGCACAACAGGAGTACCAAAGGGAGTCATGATAGAACATAGGTCCTTAATCAACTTCATATATGGAGTTAAGGATATTTTAGAGTTCTCATCTTCTGACAAAGTATTGTCAGTTACTTCAGTGACCTTTGATATTTTTGTCTTTGAAAATTTCACTTCATGGCTAAACGGATCTTGCATTATATTATCAAACGACAATCAACAGAAAAATCCGATGAATCTAAAAAAATTAATTTTGGGAACTACTGTTGATAAAGTATTGACAACCCCTTCAAGAATGCAGATGCTTCTTAATGAAGAATCTTATCCTGATTTTTTAAAGAATGTAAAAGTGATCATGTTAGGAGGAGAAGTTCTTCCGATTAATTTATATAATAAGCTTAAAAAACTAACCCAAGCCAAAATAGTCAATGGGTATGGTCCGACAGAAACTACAATTGGAGTTTCATTTAAGGTATTAGATGACTCAGTAAATATCGGTAAGCCTTTAGCTAATACTAAAATATACATTTTAGATAAACATATGAACTTATTACCCATTGGTATTCCTGGTGAGATTTGTATCGGAGGAGATTGCTTAGCAAGAGGATATTTAAACAAAATCGATATAACTAATGAAAAATTTGTCCAGAATCCATTTGATAAAAATTCTAAATTGTATCGATCTGGGGATTTTGCACGATGGTACTCCAAAGGAGATATTGAATATATCAGCAGAAGCGATTCTCAAGTAAAAATCAAGGGTTATCGTGTTGAATTAGGAGAGATAGAAAAAGAAATCTTAGATTTCGGTGGTATAAAAAATGTAGTTGTAGTTGATTTGGAAGACTCGCAAAAAAATAAATTTCTTTGTGCTTATTTGATTTGTGATGAAAAAATCTCCATGCATGAATTAAGAGAAGCTTTAAAATTAAAATTACCAAAATATATGGTTCCGTCATACTTTATGAAAATTGATCAGATTCCTCTTACTGTTGGAGGAAAAACAGATAGAAGAAGTTTGCCAGAACCTAATGTTCATCTCAGTTTAAAAACGAAAAGTTCTCCTCCAAAAAGCAAAACAGAGAAATTGTTTTTTAAGGCATGGCAAAACATTTTAAAAATTCAGGACTTTGGTATTGATGATGACTTTTTTGAAATGGGTGGAGACTCATTAGCGGCTATAAGATTAACCTCATTAGTATATAAGAAAAAAATCAATGTTGGAATCCAAGATATTTATCAGTATTCAACAATTAGAAAGCTCAGTCAATTTATTGATGAAAATCAGTCAGTAACCAAACAGTCAGAGCCAATCATCTGTTATTCAAATTCATCAGGTCCAATCTGTATAGAACCGCAGCCATTGGATAAACTTATAAATGACAGCAAGCTAAGACAGATTGATTCTGCCGCAATTACTTATATTCCTGAAGATATTGCTGGTTTATTCAAAACATACAAAGAGCCAATTTTATTTAATTATATTGAAACTGCATCTGGACGAATCGGGTTATTTTCTATTCCGATTTCAAGCAAGGATTTATACAGCAGCAAAGAGTTATTGCTTACCTTATGTTTAAAAGCTGTTCAGAAAGCCCAAAAGTTAGGAGCAAAAGCAGTTTCTCTAACAGGATTGATTCCATCAGCAACTTCATATGGTCATGACTTAGTAGATAAGTTAGAAAAAAATTCAATCAATATTGACATAACTACCGGACATGCTACTACCGCATCTGCTGTTGTTTTATCTATTAATAGATTGCTGGAATCCTGTAACAGAGATTTATCAAAAGAAAAAGTTGCTATCATCGGTCTGGGTTCAGTAGGAATCGCTGTAACAAGGTTATTGCTAGCTACTAATCCTCATCCAAGATCAATTACTTTATGTGATATTTATCAGAAAAGCGATTTTTTAAGTCAGTTCAAATCTGAACTCCAGAATAAATTCCATTTTAAAAATGATATTTATATTGAACTATCAAATGAAATGAATATTCCTGAAAAAATCTATGATGCTACTTTAATCATAGGAGCTACCAATATCCCGAATATTCTTGAGGTCAGAAAACTGAAACCAGGAACTTTAATAATTGACGACTCAGGACCACATTGTTTTTCCACTGAAGATGCTATAAAAAGACTCAAAGAAAAACGGGATGTTTTATTTACTGAAGGTGGCGTTTTAGAATCCACGCAAACAATTAATAAAAGAATATATTTACCTGATGAGATTAAAGAGAAAGTTTTAACCTCCTATTTTCTACATTTTTCAACCAGAAAAGAAATCACCGGATGTATTCTTTCCAGCTTGTTAACAACAAAATATGAAGATTTTAAACCAGTATTAGGTACAGCAAGCGTAGAAGAGTGTATAATGAGATATAAGTTGCTCAAAGAATTGAAATATTTAGGTGCTATTCCTCATTGTGACAACTACATTATACCTGAAGAATATATAGTAGAATTTAAAAGTAAATTTGGGCAGTACAATGAAGCAATGTTATAAAGGGAGATAAGTAATGATTAGATATGATTTTTCATTTTTCTTACTGGTTATATCCACTTTATTAGTCTCGGCATTATTTTACTTCATTATGCGAATTAAAAATAAATCGCAGATACATTATGCTTTCATTTTTATGATTTCTACCATTTTTATATGGAGTATTGGCCATATTCTAGAAATACTAACTACAAATATTTATGGCTATACTATTATGATATATGTCTATATCTATTATTTAGGTCTATGCTTAGCACCTATTGCAATCCTTTTTATCGGAATCATTTTTACCAAAACTAAAATTAGTTTTAAATTATTCTACTTACTGCTATTTGTTTTCCCGTTAATAGATTACTTTATAATTGTTACCAATTCATATCACCATCTGTTTTTTATTGAGTACTCAATCTTCAATGAATTTGCAGTAGTGGGAAAATACTTCATATATCATACAATCATTTCTTATATTTATATTTTAGTGGGTCTTTACTACTTAGTTTCATTTACAATCAAAAACTCAGGTTTCTTTTCAAAGCAGTCATTGCTTATTATAATAGGAGTCCTTATACCACTGTCATTGAATATTTTCATTTCATTCGGAGTTATTACCTT
>JAFGUQ010000204.1 GCA_016938455.1 Clostridia bacterium | reverse complement strand
TATTATATAAATAGTTTGGAGGCATAAAATGGAAGAAAACAGTAAAATTGTCTTCTACCGGTTACTGAGACAGAATGCAAGAGGCATCAAAGGGGAAATCTTCAAATTAATGAGTACTGAAAATTTTAACCATTCACAGATTAATCTGATTCTTCATTTACGACTGAATGAAAGCAGATCGCTTAATAAACTGTCAAAAATTGTACAGGTCCAGAAAAGCAACATGACCACGCTCGTGGATTCACTTGAAAAACTTAAGATTGTCAAGAGAAGCAGAGATGAAAACGACAGAAGAAGCATTAATCTGACACTGACTGAATCTGGAGAGAAGGTCAGACAGGAGCTTGCAGCAGAATATGAAAAAAATCTTTCGGCGATTTTAGGGGATATCAGTGACAGTGATATTGAAAATGCCATAAAGATTCTTCAGACTATCAAAGATAAGATATGGGGTTAGTATGAAAAAGAAGAGAATCAATGAAGCGGAAGCACTTCAGCTCAAAAACGGACTGCAGATGATTAAGGAGTTCTTCAGGAAAAACTATATGAAGTATATCGGAGGTCTGCTGGCGATTATCGCAGTTGACCTTTGCTCCATTTATACACCTATTCTTTCTGGAAGCATCGTTGACCAGATCGTCAATACAGTGAACGGGATTGACAGCCTGACTGCCCGAAGACTTCTTTTATTATGCAGCCTGATTGTATTTGTCGCTTTATTCAGACTGGTGGGGAATTACTTAACCAGATTTTTTGTGTTAGGCGCCAGCTATGTTCTTGATTATGCAGTCAGGAACAAGCTCTTCAACAAGCTTCTTTCTTTATCGATGAATTACTATAACAAAAGATCAACTGGCGAAATAATGGCACTGTCGTCCAATGACCTCAATGCGGTCACCAGAGCTGTCGGAATGGGAATCATGCAGATTCTCAATACCATATTTCTATTCTCTTTCAGCGTGGTTTATCTGATTACCAAACTGAATGTAGGCTTGACAATCGCGGTGTTCATTCCCTTTCCGTTCTTATTGCTGATTATCATTCAGTTCGGGAAAATCATTCATAAACGTTTTCAGAGAGTGCAGGAGTCATATGCTGAGATGACAGGGAAAGTGGAGGAAACCATTTCAGGAATCAGAGTTGTCAAATCATTTGTTCAGGAAGACAATGAAATAAACAATTTCATGGCATTCAATAATAAGAATTATGAGGCTAATGTTTCCCTTGCGAAACTGCAGGCCATTTTCAATCCAACATTATCACTTCTTTCAAATATCACATACTTCATTTTACTGATATTCGGAGGTATCATGGCCATGGACGGGAAAATCACATTGGGTGATTTCATTATCATCAACGGATTCCTCGGTATGCTGGTAAGACCAATCACTTTCATTGGCATGATCATCAATTTTGTTCAGCAGGGGAAGGTATCCATCACAAGACTCAGTGAACTTATCTATCAGAAAGCAGATATTTATGACGGGAAATTTAAAGAGACTCATGAAGAGAGTGAGCTCCCTGAAAGGCTTAAAGGTAATATCAGTATTAAAAACCTGAATTTCAAGTATCAGGAAAAAGAGACATACTCATTGAAGAACATTTCAATAGAACTTAAAAGCGGAGAGACACTTGGCATTGTAGGGGAGATAGGAAGCGGGAAAACAACCCTTGTCAATCTTCTGATGAGAGTGTTTGATTTTGAAGAAACGGATGGCAGCATCACCATCGACGGATATGACATCAAACAGATGCCATTGAAATACTTGAGAAACAACATCGGTTATGTTCCGCAGGATAATTTTCTGTTTTCAGATACCATCGCCTATAACATCAGCTTTTCAGAAAAAGGTCATACAGATGAAGAAATCATGGAAGCGGCAAAAAAAAGCAGTGTCTACAATGACATCATGGAATTTGAAGAGGGATTCGATACTTTTCTCGGAGAGAAAGGGGTTAATATCTCAGGTGGACAGAAACAGCGCCTATGTATTTCAAGAGCACTCATTCAAGACAGGCCGATCATGATTTTTGATGATTGCCTTTCAGCAGTTGATGTGGAAACTGAAAAAGAGATTTTACATAATCTGCGGGATGAAAGAGACGGCAGAACAAGTATTGTCATTGCCCACCGTATTTCAACCATCAAGGATTCAGACATGATTATTGTACTTGACAATGGTGAAATCGCTGAAAGAGGCACACATGATGAACTGATGGATCTTAAGGGAGAATACTACAAGATGTATAAACTGCAGCTGATGGAAGACTACGAAGGGGGGAATGACAGATGACCAGAATGGGAGGCGGCATGGGAATGGGCCACAGCACAAACAGAAGCATCGAACAGGATGAAAAGCGTAAAATCGAGAAGAATGCACTTAAGAAACTGCTGAGCCACGCTCTTCCTTATTGGCCGTGGTTTTTACTGGCACTCGGGCTTGTCTTGCTGATTACCGTGACTGATTTATTAAGCCCTTATCTTCTTGGACTTGCCATCAATGACATTCAGGAAGCCATTAAAGATCCGACGATGATGTCAGAACTTCAGAATCATATCAAACTGCTCGGATTAGGTTTCATTTTAGTGGCACTGGTGCAGTTTGTGGTTTCCTATTTCAACACCATCATATTGAATGTGACTTCATCCAAAATCATCAGAGGACTCAGAGAAAAAGTTTTCAGGCATGTAATGAAATTGCCTTTCAGCTATTTTGACAAAACTCCTGTCGGAAGTGTTGTGACAAGAATATGTAATGATACCAATGCCATTAACGACATGTACATCAGTGTTCTTGTCAATTTCTTCAAAGACATCTTCATGATGATCGGTGTGGTCATCACCATGTTTTTACTGGATGTCAGACTGACATTGGCTGTTCTTTCGGTATTACCGTTAATGGCTTTTGCCGCTATTCTTTTCAGAACAAAGGCGAGAAAAATCCATACCAGAATCAGAGCCAGACTGTCAGCTATCAACATATTCCTTTCTGAACATATCGCAGGGATGAAAGTTGTTCAGCTCTTCAATATGGAAAAAGTGAAAGCCAGAGAATTTGACGATATCAATAAAGAATATCAGGAAGCCAATAAAAGCCGTATCAAACTGTTCGGACTTTTCAGACCTTTCATGGATGTGGTGGCTGCCATTGCAACTGCCCTTATTTTATGGGTAGGAGGAGCACAGGTGCTGAACCTGACCGTAAGCATGGGAATCGTATATATGTTCATCAACTATTCAGGGAAATTCTTCAATCCCATCATGAATCTGACTGAAATGTATAATACCACCCAGGCTTCTCTGGTCTCCAGTGAAAGAATAGAAACGCTTTTAAAAACAAAACCAGATGAAAAACCGACAGTCATTGACAGCTTGAATGCAGTGAAAGGTGAAATCGAATTCAGGAATGTCTGGTTTGCCTATATCGGAGAAAACTGGATTTTGAAAGATATATCATTCAAGGTCAGACCGGGAGAGAAAATCGCCATTGTGGGAACGACAGGAGCTGGAAAAACCACAATCATCAATCTGATCTTAGGGTTTTACAGACACCAGAAAGGTGAGATACTGGTTGATGGCATACCAATCGGAAAACTCGATATCAGAGAACTCAGGAAAGCCATCGGCACTGTCAGACAGGATGTTTTCCTGTTTAGAGGAGATATCGCTACGAATATAAGGTTATATAATCCCATTTCAGATGAGCAGCTTATCAGTGCAGCGAAAACAGTCAATGCTTCAAAATTCATTGAAAAACTTCCCGGGCAGTATAATGAAGAGGTGAATCAGAGAGGTACCACCATGTCAGAAGGACAGAGGCAGCTTTTATCTTTCGCCAGAGCATTAGTCATCAATCCTAAAATTCTTGTCTTGGATGAAGCTACATCAAGTGTTGACACCAATACAGAAAAACTGATTCAGGATGGACTGGAGCATTTGATGGAAGGAAGGACCAGCATTACTATCGCTCACCGTCTGTCGACTATTCAGAACAGTGACATCATCCTGTTTCTTCATAAAGGAAAGATTGCAGAACAGGGCACACATAAGCAGCTGCTGGAGAAAAAAGGGCTGTATTACGACTTGTATACCATCCAGTTTTCATAAGGAGCACTGAATGCGTTCTAAGAAAAGAGATTTAACTGCAGGTCCGGTCAAGAATGTCATCAGAGATTTAACCATTCCCATGATTTTCGGTATTCTGGGAATGGTGATTTTTAATCTGGTTGACACTTTTTATGTAGGAAAGCTCGGAACAGTTCAGATGGCAGCACTGTCATTTACTTTTCCTGTGGTTCTCGTTGTCAACAGCATCAACCTTGGCCTCGGCATCGGAGCTTCAGCTGTCATATCAAAAGCAGTTGGGGAAAATAACAAGGAAAAGGTAACCAGACTGTCAACAGACAGTCTGACCTTGGGTTTTCTTGTGGCTGCTGTTCTTGCGCTAATTGGGGAGTTGACGATACATCCGCTGTTTATTTCACTGGGTGCGGATAATGAGGTTCTCCCGTATATCAATGAATACATGCGTGTGTGGTATGCTGGTGTTCCCTTTGTAGTCATCCCCATGATCGGGAACAATGCCATCAGAGCTCTGGGGGACACAAAAACACCGAGTGCTGTCATGATGATATCGGCACTGATCAATATGGTACTTGATCCCATTCTCATTTTCGGATGGGGACCATTTGCAGCCATGGGTGTCAAAGGTGCTGCAGTTGCCACTGTGATTGCCAGAGGAATCACCTTCATGGTAGCGCTGTATGTTCTGACTGTCAGAGAAAAGGTCATTGAAATAAAACTGATTAAAATCAGGCTGCTGCTTTCTTCATGGGGGAAGATACTGTTCATCGGCATGCCAAATGCTATTGCCAAGGTCATCATTCCGATCGGAGCAGGAATCATTACAAGAATCATCTCCTCTTTCGGACATGATTATGTGGCTGCTTTCGGTATCAGTACCAGAATTGAATATTTCTCTTTAGCTATATTAAGTGCATTAGCTGCCATAATCCCTGTTTATGTAGGGCAGAATTTCGGCGGTAAAAAGATGGGAAGAATCAAAGAAGGAATAAAAATAAGCACCCGATTCTCAATGGTTTACAGTGTCATTGTCTATGGGCTTCTTTTCTTTCTTGCAAGACCTCTTTCTCATATATTCACTGAAGAGAGTCATGTATCTGATCTGATTGTGCTCTATTTAAGAATTGTTCCGCTGGGATATGGCTTTCAGGGGATTCTGCTGATTATCAACGGTGCGCTGAATGCACTCGGAAAACCGATTAAAGCTGCACTCCTGAATGTAGTGCAGATGCTCATTATCTATGTCCCGCTTTCCGTTCTTTTTTCAAACACATATGGAATGAAAGGTATTTTCATTTCACTTATCATATCTTACCTTGTCACAGGGATTCTGGCCCGTCTGATGTTTAATAAAGAACTGTCTAGAATTCTTTAGATTTCTGTTCCTGCCTGGGGAATATTTTTGCCAGTGCATTCCAGAAGTAGAGAATGCCGAGCAGTATGTATACAAGCTGCAGGAAAGCAAAATTAATATTGAAGAACAGAATGACTGAAGCGAAAATCAGAGGAAGTGTTGAGGCATAGCAGGCAAGATTATAGGCTTCCATGACTTTCATCCCCAGAATTTTCTTGAAGATAGCTAAAAACCTTCCGAATAAACCAATCAGCAGAGCACCGAAATGGATTGTCACTGCAAAAAACAGCACAAGGAAAGCGACAAGCAGAAAACTGGTGGATTTTAAAATATCAAAATATGACAGGGCAATCGCCTTATTGATTTTTCCGTCAGGCATGAAACGCAGGATATCAGCATATGAAAAAGTTGAATTAATCGTATCCATTCTGACAACAATCCTATCATTCATAAGCAGAATCAGATATGCATAATCACGATAGTCATATTCATTGACTGTTCCTGAATCGTCCATGACGATGATCATTCCTTTATTATCTTCATCATAAACGACATAAGGGGTGGTGGCATCCACCGTCAAGGCGTTCATGGAAATTTCAAAATCCGGGCTGTTCTTCTGGAAAATGTCATGAATCTGCTGATAAGTATCTCTGCTTGCCATTCCAAAGGGGAGATAAATGATTATTCCCAGTAAAACAGACAGTATGGTCAGATACAGGAAACCTTTCCATTTTGAACGCTTGAAAAACTCTTTATAATAATTGAAATCATACAATGACCTGATAAAACTTTTAAATATATACATGTTAAATTCCTTTCAAACTAGTAAGAATTATACTACAAAAAGACTATAAATAAAACGAATTTATGGTATAATTTTTTTATGGAAAAAAATAAATTTGTTTTGAAATCAGATTTCAGCCCATGCGGCGATCAACCCCAGGCCATCGATCAGTTAGTTGATGGCGTTTTAAAGGGAGAGCGTTTTCAGACGCTTTTAGGTGTCACCGGTTCAGGTAAGACATTCACCATGGCTAACATTATTGAAAGAGTGCAGCGGCCGACCATAGTCCTTGCTCATAACAAGACACTTGCGGCACAGCTCTGCAGTGAGTTCAAGGAATTCTTTCCAGATAACTGCGTGGAATACTTTGTCAGCTACTTTGACTATTATCAGCCGGAAGCATATATTCCCTCAACTGATACCTACATTGAAAAAGATTCATCCCTAAATGAGGAAATAGATCAGCTAAGGCATTCAGCCACAGCCGCTCTCTTTGAAAGAAGAGATGTCATTATTGTCGCTTCGGTATCATGTATTTACGGTCTTGGAGATCCGAAGGACTATAAGGAACTGATGGTCTCCATCAGAGTGGGAATGGAAAAAGACAGAGACGACATCATCAGGCATCTGATCGATATACAATACACCAGAAATGAATATGATTTTAAAAGAGGTACTTTCAGAGTGAGAGGAGATATTCTTGAAATCATACCGGCTTCAGAATCAAATAAAGGGTACAGAATCGAGTTTTTCGGCAACGAAATAGAAAGGATTACCCAGATTGACACATTGACAGGGGAAATCATCGGTACCAGAAATCATCTGGCTGTTTTCCCGGCCTCTCATTTTGCCACTTCATCAGCAAAAATGGGAAAAGCAGTCAAGGGAATTGAGAAAGAACTGATTGACAGACTTGAGTACTTCGACAGAGAAGGGAAACCGCTTGAACATGAAAGACTGGAACAGCGGACCAAATATGATCTTGAAATGTTAAAGAATGTAGGTTTCTGTTCAGGAATAGAAAACTATTCAAGACACATCAATGACAGAAAAAAAGGAACACCCCCAAAAGTGCTGCTTGACTATTTCCCGGATGATTATCTCATGTTCATTGATGAATCACATGTGACCATTCCTCAATTGAACGGAATGTATAAAGGAGACAGATCTAGAAAGAAGAGCCTGATTGATTACGGGTTCAGACTGCCGTCCGCCTATGACCACAGACCGCTCTGCTTTGAAGAGTTTGAAGAAAAACAGAACCAGGTCATCTATGTCTCGGCGACACCATCCGCTTATGAAACTGAAAAGTCGTCAGCTATTGTGGAACAGATCATCAGACCGACTGGGCTGATTGACCCCCACATTGAGGTTCGGCCGGTCAAAGGTCAGGTGGACGACCTGATCGGGGAAATAAGGAAAGTGGTGGAGAACGGAAACAGAGTGCTGGTGACGACACTGACCAAAAGAATGTCAGAGAACCTGACTGACTATATGGATGGACTGAATATTAAAGTGAAATATCTTCATTCGGATATTGAAACACTGGAGAGAACTGAGATTCTGAGACAGCTCAGATTAGGTGAGTTCGATGTGCTTGTCGGAATCAACCTGCTAAGAGAAGGTCTTGACCTTCCGGAAGTGGAACTGGTGGCGATTCTTGATGCGGACAGAGAAGGATTCCTGCGAAGTGCCAAATCACTGATACAGACTGTTGGCAGAGCAGCCAGAAACCTTGACGGAAAAGTCATCATGTATGCAGACACAGTCACTAGATCTATGAAAGAAGCCATTGATGAAACCAACAGAAGAAGGAAAATACAGACGGAATATAACGAGAGGTACCACATCACACCGACTTCCATCATCAAAGCGATTCGTGATGGCATTGAAACAGTGAACAAAGACAATGTACCGGTGAAGCAGATGCTGAACATAGAAAATCTTGATAAGAATATCAAGGAACTTGAAAACCAGATGAAACAGGCAGCTAAGATACTTGACTTTGAAAGAGCGGCTGTTTTCAGAGATGAAATAAAGAAATTAAAGGGAATTAGGAATGATATACGATAATCTTGAATTCTATAATGTGGAAGAGCTTTATGAGAAAGACAATATTCCCGGAAAGATTCTGGGTCGCTTCAACCTTAAAACGATGAACCTGCTTGACAGTGATCATATGAAAAACGGGAAAGCAGCGGCTTCTTATTCCAATGAATGTGAAATTAGATTTGTGACTGTCAGAAAATCAGTCAGGCTTTACCTGTCAGCACTTGAAACTGACGGGAAAATCAATGTCTATCATGGTGACTATTTTAATGGGACCTATGATATTCACCAGGGTAAAATCAACTGCATCACACTAACGGTCAATGACCGTCTTTATGAAACAGAAGAAAGAGCGACAAACCCGAGATACAGCAAAGAGGTGTGGAGAATTGTCTTTCTGAAACGATTCACAGCTATTTATCATGGAATTGATGTTTCCAATGAAAAGGTAAGACCACCTGTAAAAAATGAGCTTCCTTCAAAGACATTTCTCGCATATGGTTCATCTATTTCTTTTGGAGCCACTTCAGGGAAAGAATCAGATCTTTCATATATTCAGATTGCTGCCAGAAAACTGAAATATCAGGTACTCAACAAGAGTATGCCTGGCAGCTGCTTCTGCGAAAAAGCTGTGACTGATTTCATCACCGAGATTAATGAAGCTGATTTTTATCTGTATGAAATCGGCGGGAACATGAGAAACCGCTATACTGTGGATGAATTCAAAGAACGCTTCACTTATCTTATGGATGAAACGCTCAGGAAACAGGGGAATAAGCCTGTTTTCATCATTGATGTCTTCTGGACATTAAGAAACATTCCTTTTGAAAATCAGGTGGTTGTCAATGACATTGTTGACGGGTACAACCAGGTCATGGTTCAGTATATCAGGAACAGACCAAATGAAAATCTGATACTGATTGACAATAAGAAGATCATCACGGATTATTCTTTGATGTGCGCTGATATGATTCATCCGTCACCTTATGGCAGTATCATCATGGGGGAGAATTTATATCATGAAATGTCAAAATATCTATTGTAATAAAGCAATATATTTTGTAATATGTTAAAATGAATTTAGGAGGTAATTATGAAAAAAATAGCAGTTGGATTATATGGAATAAACGGGCATCAGATACATGAATTGCTTGTTGATAATGAAAGAGCGTACTGTTATGCAGTATCAGCCATAGACAAAGATTTATTGCCAAAGGGGTATGATTTAAGCAAGATTAAATTTTATGATACATTTGAAGAAATGATCAGTGATAAAAACATTGATGTGATTTCCCTTTGTTCTCCAGTCAGAAAAGACCAGGAGCAGCAGGCCCTTGATGCATTAAGAGCCGGCATACATGTCTATAGTGAGAAACCGGTGGCTTTTACAGAGGCCAAACTTGATGAAATCATCAGGGTCGCTAAAGAAAATAACCTGGAATTTCACGACATGGCAGATACCTGTTTCATGGAACCGTTCATTTCTATGAGAGAAATCATCAAATCAGGGGTTCTCGGAGAAATCATTCAGGTATATGCTCAGAAATCATATCCTTACCATGACAGAAGACCTCAGGATGATGAAACAGATGGCGGACTGATCAGATGGATCGGCATTCATGCCACCAGGTTCATCGAACATACCACAGGAATCAGGATAAAGAATGCTTATGCGCTTGAAACAGGAAAAGGTAACCCGGTTGAAGGCGGCGGATTATGCATGGCAGCTTCTGTCATGATGACCCTTGAAAACGGAGCAGTCGGATCAATGAACTTGAATTATCTCAATCACCGTTCTTTCGGAGTATGGGGGAATGAGCACTTGAGGGTATGGGGTACAGACGGTTTTATAGAGACAACAGACGGAACAACCAAAACCCGCCTTGTCCTCAAAGAGAAAGACATGGGATCGATTGAACTGAAATACAAAGATGTCAATTATTTCGAATATTTCCTTGATAAGCTGATTGATAACAAGGATTTTCCGATTTCACTTGAAGACGAAGTTCACCCGTTACGAGCTGTCCTGAGAGCGAAAAACAATGTTATTGAAAGGATAAAATAATCATGAAATTAGTAATCATAGGTGTCAGCGGTTACGCCAGAGTATTTATAAAAGCGATGTTTGAAAACAAACCAAAAGAGGAATTTGAAGTAGCGGGATATATTTACCCGTTAGCAAGAACCAGTCCGATTCCTGAAGAATTAACTGAAAACAATATCAGGCGATATGATTCACTTGAAGACTTTTATCAGCATGATACCGCTGATCTTGTCATTATCTCTTCACCGATTAATTATCATCTTGAACAGACAGTGACAGCACTTAGAAACGGGTCAAATGTACTTTGCGAAAAACCGATTGCAGCAACCATTCAGGATGCCAGGGAAATGGAACTGGTATCAAAAGAAACTGGTAAGTTTGTCGCTGTCGGATTCCAGTGGTCATTCTGCCAGCCGATTTTAAGTCTGAAACAGGATATCATCAATGGAATGTATGGGAAACCGCTTTCATGCAAAACTGTGGTACAGTGGCCAAGAACAGTCAGATACTATAACAGGGCCAGCTGGGCAGGAAAAATCAAAGATGAATCAGGTCACTTTGTTCTTGACAGTGTAGCCAATAATGCCACTGCTCATTTCCTTCACAACATGTTTTTCCTGCTGGGAACTGAAATGGATGGAGCAGATTATCCGAAAGAAATCGATGCTGAAATTTACAGAGCCAATGATATAGAGAACTATGATACTTTCATGGGAAAAATAAAAACAAGAAATGATGTTGACATGCTTTTCCTTGCCAGCCATGCAGTCAAAAAGAATGTGAATCCTGTGTTTGAATTCAATTTCGAAAAAGGAAAAGTGACATTTGACTTTTCCAAAGACAGTATTCTATATGGCCATTTACCTGATGGAACAACAAAGAATTACGGGAATCCTTTTGAAGATGAAATGAGAAAGATCTTCACCTGCATCAGAGCAATCAGAGGAGAAGAAAAAGTGCCTTGTCCGATTGATGCTGCCATACCGCAGCTGATGGTTATCAATGCCGTCTCAGAAAATTATGAAATCACTCAGTTCCCTGAAGAAGTAGTTGAAAAAACAACCATCAATGAGGAAACCCTCCTATGTGTCAAGGGAATGAATGACATGCTTGATGAATGTTATGCCAATGAAAAACTGCCTTCTGAAATGGGGTACAGCTGGGCGAAAAAGCAGCAGTCCATTGATGTCAGTCATTATCAGGCTTTTAAAGGGGCAAAGTAATGAAAGAACTTCTAAAATCAAGACGAAGCATCAGAAAATACAAAGATACTAAAATAGACAGAGAAGTGATAAACCACATTTTACAATGTGGTTTATTGTCTCCCACATCCAGAAACTCAAAGCCATGGGAAATTTATCTGACAGAAGATAAAGAGAAAATTGAAAAACTGTCACGCTCAAAAGACAGCGGCAGCGCATTTATCAAAGATGCTCCTCTGGTAGTCGTATTGGCTGCTGACCCTGACAGGAGCGGTGTATGGATTGAGGATCTTTCCATCATGGCGACGATTATGCATCTGGAAGCTCACCAGCTCGGCATCGGATCATGCTGGGTGCAGATCAGAGGAAGAGACCATTCTCCTTCATTATCTGCTGAAGATTACATCAAAGAAGTGATGGATATTGCTGAAAACAGAAAAATCCTGTGTCTTATCTCATTTGGAATTCCGGATGAAGAGAAGAAAAGCTATACAGATGAAGACATCCTGTCTGACAGAATCATATGGAGGTAACCTGTGAAAAAAATCGCATTTGTCTGCATTACTAATTCCTGCAGAAGTCAGATGGCCGAGGCTTTTTGTCTTCAGCTCGGTAAAGGCCAGGTGAAATCCTACAGTGCAGGATTGAATCCTGTTTTCAGCATTGATGAAAATGCGATTATGGTCATGGCTGAAAAAGGAATCAAAATGGACAACCAGTACCCCAAGAAAATGGGGGATATACCTGACTGTTTTGATGTGCTGATTACACTGGGGGATGATTCTTTCGATCACTATATCAAAGCGGATAAAAGAGAAGTCTGGCATCTTGATGACCCGAAAGGTAAAGACATCAACGCATACAGACGGACCAGAGATCTGATTTATGACAAAGTTGAGAAACTGGTCAATGAAATTCAAGTAAGTGTGTAGGAGAACATAGCTATGTATTTTCAGTTAAAGCATCTGAACAGAATCATCAAAGATCTTAATAAGTTGAGAATCAGTGATTCTCATGAAATAAAAGACGTAAGAATAATGACCGGTGATATCAAAGGTTACTATACTCTTGATTATCAGTCTGAGTTACTGAAAGACTTTAAACCTGGTGACCGCTGGGGTGATACAGAGGAGTACAGTCTATTCAGGAGCAAGGTGAGAATCCCTCACAGCATGCACGGGAAACATGTTATTCTGTGGTTTGATACTCAAGTGGATGCAGGACACGCCTTAAGCCACAGAAGCGGATCAGGATGGAATGAACAGAAAAGATCTCAGTATGTGCTGTATGTCAATGGGAAAGCCACACAGGGAATTGACGGGAATCATGTGTTTGCGACTCTTGCCACCAATGCAAGGGAAAATGATGAATATGAGATTGCACTGGAAGCTTTCCCTTCCACTTCAAAAGGATTTCTTGAGATGTATATGTCTCTTAAGGTGATTGATGAGAAAACAGACGAGCTGTACTACAACCTGAAAGTACCGGTGGATGCCACTAACTTCATAGAAGATGAGAAAATAAGGCTTGATATCTGGACTCATATGGAAAAAGCGGTAGGGATGCTTGACTTGAGAATTCCTTATTCTGATTTATATTATGAATCGGTAATGAAAGCCAATGAATACATAGAGCATGTGTTCACTCACGAACTTGCCAATAATGAAGAAGTGATTGTCAAAGGAATCGGCCACACACACATTGATGTCGCATGGTTATGGCCGGTTTCTGAAACAAGGCAGAAAGTGGTCAGAAGTTTTTCCACAGTGCTGAATCTTATGAAACTCTATCCTGAGTACAAGTTCATGTCTTCACAGCCGCAGCTCTATCAGTTCCTGAAAGAAGAGAACATTGATTTATATAACGAAGTGAAGCTACGGATTAAGGAAGGAAGATGGGAAGCAGAAGGAGGCATGTGGCTGGAAGCTGACTGCAATCTGGTTTCTGGAGAATCTTTTGTCAGGCAGATTCTTTTCGGAAAAAGATTTTTCAAAGAAGAATTCAATGTGGATAACAGGATATTATGGTTACCTGATGTGTTCGGCTATTCTGCAGCACTGCCTCAGATTCTGAAAAAATCGGGTATTGACTATTTCATGACGACAAAAATATCATGGAATGAATACAATACACTCCCTTATGACACGTTTAACTGGCGGGGTATTGACGGTACAGAAGTGTTTACTCATTTTGTAACGACTTCCTACCTCAACAACAAATTCATGTGGGGGGGTTATACCTATAACGGTGAACTGTGTGCCGAGCAGGTCGCAGGAACCTGGAAAAACTACAAGAACAAAGATATCAACAATGAAACCTATACTTCCTTTGGCTGGGGTGACGGCGGTGGCGGACCCACAAGAGAAATGCTTGAAGAAGGAAGACGCTTGGCAAGAGGAATCAAAGGTATTCCGAAATTTGAGATTGAACAGCCTGGAAAATTCTTTGACAGACTTCATGACAGAGTCAAAGATAATAAACGCCTGCCTACATGGGTCGGAGAATTGTACCTTGAATATCATAGGGGAACCTATACTACGATGGCAAGGAACAAAAGGGATAACAGACACAGTGAGCTTCTTTTCAGAGAAGTGGAACTGTTTGATATGATTGCTTCTCAAAAAGGACTGATGGATTATCCTCAGGAACTGATCAATAAAAACTGGGAAAAGATCCTGCTTAATCAGTTCCATGATATTTTACCTGGATCATCCATCAAACAGGTATATGATGATTCTGCCCGTGACTATGCTGATATTCTTGGCAATGGATCAGCACTTCTTAATGACAGCCTTGAAAAACTGTCTCTCATGGCAGCAGACAGAAAACGAAAAGCAGTGGTGTTCAACCAGCTTTCCTTTAAAAGAGAAGACGTTGTTGCAATCAGAACAGACAGCTATTTTACCCATGCATTGACTGACAATCATGAGAAAATACCTGGACAGATGATTGATACAGAGCAAGGCAGCGCTTTCATTTTCAATGCCGTTGCACCGTCAATGGGATATCAGACCTATGAAATGATCAATGAGAAAGAAAGCCCGTCCCTGTTAACTGCCACCATGCAGTTACTTGAAAATGATTTCTTCAGTCTGACTTTCAATGATGAAATGAATATCGTATCCATTTATGACAAGAAAAATGAGCGGGAAGTACTGAGAAATGGAGAACTGGGAAATCAGCTGCTTGCTTATGAAGACAAACCGTATGCCTGGGATGCCTGGGATGTCAATATCTACTACAAGGACAAGGTGTGGCCGGTGAATGATGTTGAAAGTGTTGAAATCATTGAGCAGGGTCCAGTCAGAGCAGGACTGAAAATAAGAAGACGGTTTCTTCAGTCCATCATAGAACAGACCATCATCATCTACAGCAAGATAAAGAGGATAGATTTTGTGACATTTGCAGACTGGAAACAAAGTGATATTCTGCTGAAAGTCACTTTCCCCATTGAAGTCAATGCAGCTAAAGCTTCCTATGACATCCAGTTTGGAAATGTGGAAAGACCTACTCATTTCAATACAAGCTGGGATTATGCCCGTTTTGAAGTCTGTGCTCATAAATGGGCTGATTTATCTGATGCAGGCTATGGTGTATCGCTGATGAATGACAGTAAGTATGGCTATGACATCAAAGATAACCGTATGAGTCTGTCACTTCTGAAAAGCCCGACCAATCCGAATCCTGCAGCAGACAAAGAGGAACATCACTTCACTTATTCTCTTTACCCTCATGCCGGTGATTTCAGAGAAGCCGATACCATCGCTGAGGCATACCAGCTGAACTGTCCTCTGATTGGCAGGTATGTGGAAAAAGGAAAAGGGAAAGCTGACAGTGAGTACTCATATATTCATATTGACCAGAAGAATGTGGTGATTGAAACTGTCAAACAATGCGAATATGATCATGACACCATCATCAGAATGTATGAATCATTCAACAAAACCAGCACAGTAAAAGTGACTTTGGCAGAGGAGATAGAATCTGTCTATGAATGCGACCTTTTAGAAAACCCGGAACAAAAAATAATCAGCAGTGAAAAGACCTTTACTGTCACGGTGAAACCATTTGAAATAAAAACATATAAGATAAAATTCAAATAAGGAGTGCGCCAGTTCGGTGCGTAGAATATAGTCGGGTGGAAGTCCCGACCTGATAAAGTTTAGCAAACAGTCAGTATCAAGC
>JAFGUQ010000203.1 GCA_016938455.1 Clostridia bacterium | reverse complement strand
GTGTCAGCAAAGAAGTGAAAAAAATATCGGGTATGTGGGAGAACAAGGATGTAGGTATAGTGGAGTTTAAGCAGAATAAAACTTTTACTTTCACATTACCATTTGAAATAAAAACAGGTAATTACACTATCAACGACAAAGAGATTGTCATCAAAGGCAACTATAAAGGGGAAGAAGACTACAGGTATTATTATAGACTTGAAGGAGATACACTTGTTCTTTCAATGCGTGAAGATATGAAAGCACTGTTCGGCAGTGAAAATCTGGTTTTCAAAAAAATAAAACAGTAGAGAGATTTCACTTCTCTACTGTTCTCTGATCATATTGTAAAAATCAAGATACAGCTTTTTCTGATTGAATTGAAACAACATGGTATCACTTTCTCTGCTATCAGAAGCATATGATGATTCATGACGGTCATATTCTGTATCAGCAATTTGCCCGTTGATCATGAAATCACCCTGATAGGTCACACTCATTGTCTTATCATTCGAAATATACAATAAAGTATCACCGTCATAGCTGACAGTGTTGCTTCGTATTCTTTCCATGAATTCTTCAAAAGAACCCTCATCATTGATTGTGGAGATTTCAAATATCCAGTAGTTGTCATCACCTGCCTGGATTACTTCATCGTCTGAGTCTTCAAAATAGTAAAGATTGTTCTTGGCAATGAAAGCAAAAAAGACATCCCCTTCACGTCCAAAAGCATATTGGTCATCCAAAATACTTTCATCCATCAGAAGCTTTGGGAAATATAGATGGGTAAATTTGAAAATGTTTTTTTCCATGAATCCTTTTTTATCCGGTATTTTATATATTGACAGATTTATGTTTTCATCCTGGACTGAGTGTGGAAGTCTTCCATAACCTACCCAATGATCGGATTTTCCGAAAGCAGCTCTGGGGTGAGAATGAAACAGACTGAGTTCATCAGTGATGGTGACACTGAAAACATGCTGCTGATCAGCAAAACCGCCCGGATGATAGTTCTGTGCGGTAGAAACCATATAATCACTGGTTTTATATGTATAAGTGTTTGCTCTTTCTATTGCCACACCATTTGTAACAGGATTCAATAACTTTGAAACAGTAGGAAGCAGATTGAAAATTTTCAGAAAAGAAATGTTGATTAACTTAAAATCATTGAGGAATTTGTTGGTGAACATGTTGTTCCTGCTGATGTATTTAATTGAATTGGAAACCACTTCAGGATTGGTAAAAGCTTCCATAACCCACTGCATCATCAACTGGTTTGTGTTTTGCCCTATCAGGTTTCGTTCCTCTAATTCTGAAACATCGAGTCCCTGAGACGCTTTGATAATCGTGCTCTGGTGATCAAGGCCGATTTCTCTGATCACATCAGGAACCTGGTAATTATTGACATAAAGGAAATTAAGATCCATACCCTGACTTTCTCTTCCCACGTCATATCCCCAGATTTGTTCTATGACATTTCTCAGTGAATTACCCCAGGAACCCTGCTTTCTGTTCCGTTCATAAGCTCTGCCGCTGGTTGTCAGGAAGGTTCCGTTTAACTGCTGAGTTGCGACATCATATAAAAAAACATCCATAATGATCTGAGTTTTCTTGACAATCTCCTCATCATCTGCAAAGTCGATGAGCAATGACATCGGAGCAATATCTTCTACATAATATACATTTGAATACCACTCGGTGAACCCATAAAGCCATCGTTGTTCAAGCCATGTCAATATTCTTTTTCTGGCAATTTCCATATGCTCTTTTCCGCTTAAGCCATCATTTGCGAATATGACATCGGGATATAGTTTCCCTGAAAGATATTCTGATGCAGCAAATAAGATCTGATGATTTTCAGACCAGTAGCACATACTGTCTTCTCCGGGCTGATCCATCCAGTACTTAAACGAGGTAAGAGTCTTCTTTACTGCATCCAGTTCAGCCTGATCCAGTTTGTCATTATGTTCATACATTATTCTGAGCAGAGACTGGATTCTGAAATCAGAACAGTCATAACGGCCATCAATATATTCAAGCGCTCCATATAGCTCATTTATTGAGTACGGTGTTATATTGTTTTCCATTTCATATAGCAGCAGATTAATATTATCCTCATAATCAATTTCAGGTAAATCTTCGATGTAACCGATTTTACCATTACATGTGAAATCAATAAACGACCAGCCCGCTAATCCTAGGATGACTGCGATGATGATCACGACTGCTAAAACCCATTTTCGCTTTTTTGCTTTCTTTTCTTTCATTTTCCCCCCTCTGATAATGTTTGATCATATATCTTCTTAACCGTTTCCAGCACTTTAATTGAATCTTCTATCGGGCAGAGATGAGGCTGATCAAATAGCAGCCAGTTTCTGAATGCCTTGATGCTCATATGAATGGGATGAATCCCTCTGACACCATGAAAATGTTTTTGAATGGCACATTTAGTAAAATTCACTTTTGAAAACAGCTTTGATGAATAAGTGGCCACAGCGTTTTTACAATATATCTCAAGTGAGATCCTGTTTTCAACAGGGGAAGCGAGTGTAGAAATGAACTGAAGGAGGCTGCCGTTCTTAAAAGTGATGGTAAAAGATGAAAAATCCTCTACTTCATTCTCCTTATATCTGAAATTCTTTGATAATCCTTCAATAGACTGAATATCACTGTTAAATACATTAAGCAGGACATCCAGGAGATGAGAACCTTGCGTAATCAATGTTCCTCCGCCTGCCTGAGTCATGCTTGCATGCCATTTTGCATTCTGAAAATAACTTTGATCTCTGTGCCATGGTACAATGCATCTTGCGAAAAAAAGCTCACCTAGTTCGTTATTTTGCACAGAATGCTCCAGCTGATATAACGCTTTATCATAACGGTACTGGTAATTAACAGCCACCTTAACATGGTTCTCATCAGCCAGCCTGCTTAACTCCTTGGCTTGCTCAACATCTGTGGTGACAGGTTTTTCCACCAGGATATGAAGCTGATGACTTATCAGCTCTTTTAAAACCGGATAGTGCAGAAAATGGGGAAGAGCCACATAAACAGCATCAAGATGTTCATTGCTGATCATTTCCTGATAATCTTCATAAACAGCAGATTTATTGAATTGCTTCTGTAACTTGACGGCTTTTTTAATATCCTTATCACAGAAAGCAGCCACTTGGTATCCTCTGGTCAATTTGAAAAATATCATGACACTTGCTGTAATGCTACCACAGCCGATAACACCGATTTTAATTTTTTTCATATAGACTCTCCAGTGTGCTTTTTAAAATGTTTACAAACTCCTTGCTATTCAATGTGCATAGTTTATGACCTAAGGAGAAACAGACCACGGTACCACTGTCTATCATGTTCTTCCAAAGCACAGGTGATGTCATCTCATGAGATGTTCCGGTTAAAATGACTTCACAGCTTTTTTTCAGTTCAAACTGATACAGTTCATCTTTTATTGTAAAAAATCGTGTGGAAAGCTTCAGGGAATTATCTGAAGCAGCTTCGGATATGCTGATCATGCTGACTTTATCATGACCAATGAAATGCCCGCCTAATAGATTAAGATATTCATTATTTGATTTATATGAAGCTAAAGCTCCATGAATGGCAAGTATCATACCACCTGACTGAAGATACATTTCCAGCAGGTTGACCTGATCTGCGGAAATTTCTTTTTCGTGAAAAAAAAGAACAATACACGGATAGTTCAATATGGAGGAATCTATGCTGCTCTTACCGGTCACATCGTATCCTGACTGCCTGACCTGACGGATAAGAAGCTTTCGATCTGCTAAAGACGGATGATATAGTCCTTTATTGATAATCAGTATTTTTTTCATAAAACACACCCCATCTGATTATATCATATGAGGTGTGCGGGAATCACTATTTTACCCTATATTAATCCAGGTGTTTTCCTTAATTGACAAATCGACACAATCAAGTATGACATTACACATATAACCGTCATGAAAATCGGGTATGGCAGGAATATCATTGGTTATTGATTGAGCAAATTCAAAGAATTCATGAACAAATGTGTGTTCATAACCGAGAACATGCCCAACCGGCCACCAGTTTGCCGCATATTCATGGAAACTGTCAGTCACCTGAATGACTCTGAATCCTCTGAGGCGCTCATCATCTTCGTTGCAGAAATATTGAAGTTCATTCATTCTTTCAAATTCGAACCGGATGCTTCCCTTACTTCCGTTGATTTCAAAAGACATTCCGTTTTTCCTTCCGGTAGCAAACCTGGTTGCTTCAAAGGAACCGACAGCACCGTTTGAAAAATGAGCCAGGAACAGTGTGGTATCATCTACAGTCACTTCACCAAACCGGTCAGGATGACTGCTTTTGGCATTTAACCCCGTTGAATGTTCAACAACCGGCCGAGATTTGATGAATGTTTTACTGGTTCCGGTCACCTTGTCAATTTCCCCTACAAGATATCTGGCAAGGTCTATCATGTGAGCATTCAGATCACCGTTGGCTCCGCTGCCACAGACTTTTTTATCCAGTCTCCATACCAGAGGAAAAGAAGGATCAACTATCCAGTCCTGAAGATATAATCCTCTGAAATGATAAATTGTCCCGAGTTTTCCTTCGTCAATCATTTTTTTAGCCAGCCTTATAGCCGGTGCAAAACGATAATTAAATCCGACCTGATGCTTGACTTTGTTTTTTAAGGCACTGTCAAGCATTTCCTTTGCTTCTTGCTTATTCATTCCTAGCGGTTTCTCGCAAAACACATGTTTCTTGTTTTCAGTAGCCATCATGACTATTTCCATATGAGCATTACTTGGTGCTGTCACATCAATGAAGTCAATATCGTCTCTTTTTATCAGATTTCGGTAATCAGTCTCATAAGAGCAAAAACCGAACTTATCCATCGCATCCTGCACAGACGACTTATTTCTTCCACAGATAGCAGTCAGATTTATTTTAGCATCAGCATCAAAAAAATGATTGACCTGCCTGAATGCATTGGAGTGAGCTTTTCCCATAAAGCCGTATCCGACTAATCCTGCATTGATATTTTTCATCACACCCACCACAGCTCTCCGCTTTTCTCAACAATCATAGCCTGTCTCAAGAAAGCAATCGCTTTTCTAAGCCCTTCATCGACACTCATCAGTGAGTCCTCATGTTCTATGGAAATGGCTCCTTCGTACCCGATCATCTGAAGAGTTGAGAAAATATCTTTCCACACACTTAAATCATGGCCATAACCGACTGTTCTGAAAACCCATGATCTGTTGATCTCGTCACTGTAAGGTTTTATGTCAAGAACACCGTTGACTGGAGTATTGACCGGGCAGACCTTCGTATCCTTTGCATGGAAATGGAAAATACAGTCTTTTAGCTCTCTGATGGCTTTGACCGGGTCGATTCCCTGCCAGAACAAGTGAGAAGGATCAAAATTAGATCCGATAATATCACCGACTGCTTTTCGAAGTTTCAGCAGAGACTGCGGGTTGTAGACACAGAAACCGGGATGCATTTCGAGTGCTATTTTTCTGATACCGTGATTTTTAGCAAATTTTGCAGCATCTTTCCAGTAGGGAATCAACACATCGTTCCACTGGTAATCAAGAATTTCTGTGAAATCCTCAGGCCATGGACAGGTGACCCAGTTCGGATATTTTGATGAGGGAGAGTCACCGGGACATCCTGAAAAGCCAATCACTGTGTCAATACCGAGCTTTTCAGCCAGAAGCACTGTTTTCTCAAAATCCTCATGGAAACTTTTGGCGATTTCCAGATTTGGATGAACAGGGTTTCCATGGCAGCTTAACCCGCTTATTTCCATGCCATATTGATCCAGCAGTTTCAGGAATTTTTCGATTTCCTCATCATTATTCAGCAGTAAATCCGGATCAAGATGGGCATTACCGGGATAACCTCCTGTACCTAATTCAACTGTATTGACGCCTAATTCATTCAAATACTGAAATACTTCTTCAATAGGTTTTTCTGACAGTAATACTGTTAATACTCCAAGTTTCATTTTCTAATCCTCCAATAATTCTTTTATATATATTTTTTTATTTTCCTTTGAGCTTTTTATGGAAGCGAATACCATCGCCAAGCTGTAGATATTATCAAAGCTGCTTGTGCTGGCCATTCTGTTTTCATGCAGGCATGTAATCATTTCATTGATACAACCTTTATGGCCGTTAAAATCACAGATGATTTTTTCGACAGGGATATCACTGACAGGTAAATTTGTCCCATCCCACAGTATGCTTCCGTTTTCTGCGATTGCTCTCCAGCTGCTGTCCCATGATGTGTTGAATCCGTTGGCACACCATGATCCCTGATAACTGAAAACAATATTGTTTTCAAACTCGAATACACAGACAGCGCTGGCATTTCCTTTGTACCATGATCCGGCAGGATTGTATTCATGGCAGTAGACAGATACTGGGTTGCAGTTAAGCAGGAATCGAGCCTGATCAAAGGTATGAATGGCCATGTCGATGAGCAGAGGAGATTCCATTTCTTCTCTGAATCCTCCGAAATGAGGTCCAAGCATGAATTCTGCAGATAAATATCCGGTTTTTCCTGCTGAGCCGTTAATGATGGCATTTCTGAAAGTAAACATATTGGTGTTGTATCTTCTGTTTTGCATCACAAAAAAGTTTCTATCATATTTTCTGGAAAGTCTGTTTATCTCAAGCCCTTCTTTCATGGAAGAAGCAAGCGGTTTTTCACTCAACACATGAAGCCCGTTTGACAAGGCTTTTTCAGCGAGCTCTAATCGTCCGGATGGAACGATATTATCAATGAGAACATCAAAACTGCCATTTGAAAGCGCGGTTTCAATATCTGAAAAGACAGGACAACTGAGATTGTATTTTTCTTTCTTCTTCAATGCTGTTTCCTGATTAAGATCAATCAACCCGGCAATCTCCACATCATCTCTTGTCACAAGATAGGATAACCATGAATCACTGATACTCCCAAGACCTGCATAAAGTGCTTTTAAAATCATATTGTCACCTCTCATAACAATTATATCGATTATGCAGGAGATAATAAAGAACTTTGAATACTCTTTCTAAAAAAATGTTATTTCGGTATAATGTGATAAAGGAGTGCGCCAGTTCGGTGCGTAGAATATAGTCGGGTGGAAGTCCCGACCTGATAAAGTTTAGCAAACAGTCAGTATCAAGC
>JAFGUQ010000023.1 GCA_016938455.1 Clostridia bacterium | reverse complement strand
TGAATCATTCTTTTAATCGGAGCAGACTCAGGGTTGACAATGGCCACTATTCGATCAGAAGAAATCATATTCCCAAATCCTATGTTAATTAATTTCATTTAACGGCTCCTACTCAAGATTCATCGCCTGTTCTCTGAGCTTTTCAATAATGCATTTGCATTCAAGCACACAGTTTGCGATGGTAAGCGAATTAGCTTTCGATCCGATGGTATTCACTTCTCTGTTCATTTCCTGAATGATGAAATCAAGTTTTCTGCCAGTATTATCGAGTATCAGATTACTTTCAAACTGATCAATGTGGCTGTCTAAACGTGTGATTTCCTCATCAATACAAGCTCTGTCTGCAAAAAAGGCGACTTCCTGATTGAACTTGCTTTCGTCAATCCCCTGGTCACCAATCAAATCAGTGATACGGGACTGCAGTTTCACTCTGTATTCCTCCACAACAGTTGGTGCTTCTCTTTTGATGATATTAAGATTATCAATCAGTTCATTCAGTTTACTCAGCATATCCTGCTGGATATTTTCACCTTCTATTTTCTTCATTTTTACCAGTTCATTCAGTGCCTCAGTAAAAGTGTTTTCAAGAAGCTGATAAATCATGTCTTCGTCGGCTTCACTTTCAACAGCATTTAATACACCTGGAATAGAAGATATATTGTATGCTCTTACCTTTTCCCTGATTTTAAAATTATTCTTGATTTTCATTATACTGTCATAATATTGTCTTGCAAGATCCATATCAATGGCTACTTTTATATTTGAACTGGCAATGGTGCTGACACTGATATAAATGTCTATTTTACCTCTGCTGACATAGTCTTTCAGGATTTTTTTAAGTCTCTCCTCTGCAAAAGTATATAGTTTGGGGAGTTTGATGGTGATATCATTATATCGGCTGTTGACACTTTTCATTTCAACTTTTACTTTTAACTGTTCATTTTCTGTGATTGCTCTACCGAACCCGGTCATGCTAATGGTCATATTATTTTCCTCTCCCATTTCTTACGTCATTATAACATAAAACCCATTTAAGTATATATCAAATTTCTATTATTTGCTCTATATTTCTTTTATTTTCAATGTTTTTCATCCATTTGCTCTTTGTGAAAAAGAATCAATGATGTGGCAACAATCGCAGCAGTTTCTGCTCTTAATATCAATGAACCAAGATGTGTGGTCATAACATGATGGTCTTTAGCTCTTTTGATTTCAGATGGACTGAAACCGCCTTCAGGTCCGATAAGCAATTGTATGGTATCGCTTTCAATCTGCGAAAGGCATTCTTTCAGATTATGCTGATTTTCTTCAACATAAGCAATAATCATATTGTTGTTGTTCCTGCTCAGGCATTCATTGAATTTCATTGGTTTGTTGACTGACGGAATATAACTTCTGTTACTCTGCTTGCAAGCTTCCTGAACAATTTTATTCCATCTCTCAACTTTTCGGTCTTCTTTTGAATCGTCCACTTTGATTATGGTTCGCTCTGTCAGCATCGGGGTGATTTCTCTGACACCCACTTCAGCACATTTCTGCAGGGCCATTTCAAATTTTTCAGCTTTAATTAATGACATGTATAAATGGACATCAACAGCAGGTTCATGATCCATGTCTATCTCATCCATGATGGTGACTTCAGCCAGATGCTGATAGTGGTTTGTGACCTTGGCATGAAAATTATGTCCGTTTCCGTCACAGATGATGATTTCTTCCTGATTGATGTTGTGTCTCAATACCGTAATGACATGATATGAATCATCTTTTGACAGAAGGTATTTCCCTCCTGTATGAATATTCATCTCTTCTAAAAAAAATTTACGCATTCGCTGTTATCGCCACCCATTCATTATCATATTTAATTTCCTCAATGGTGTAACCACAGGTTAAAAGAGCATTGATGACATCTTGTTCTCTGCTTGATATAATCCCTGAACAGATGATTCGTCCCTCATCTTTCAGATAATTCCTGAATAAAGGAGCCAGGTCAATAATGATGTCAGCAATGATATTGGCTACAATAATATCTGCCTTAACTTCAGACTGTAATGCAGATAATTCACCAAGTACGGTAACTATGCTTTCAGTTTGATTGAATTGGCAGTTCATTTTTGTTGCGTTGATTGCAGCTTTATCAAGATCAATGGCATAAACATCATCAGCTCCCAGTTTCTTTGAAATAATGGAAAGAATACCGCTGCCGCATCCCACATCAATCACGGTATCATTCGTTCTGATATATTTGTCAATTAATTTGGCACATAAGCTTGTCGTCTCATGAGTTCCTGTGCCAAAAGCCATACCAGGGTCCATGATCACATCATATTTACCGATTGTTTTCCCCTTCATTTCCCATTCAGGAATAATTTTAACCCTGTCAGAAATCATGAAAGTCCTGAAATATTTTTTCCAAATATCTTTCCATAAGACATCATCTACTATCTGATGGGCAATCAGTGTTTTCTTATCAGCCAGACTGCTTTTAAGTTTCATAAGAAGGTTGTCCAGGTCTTCATCCATTGAAAAATAAGCAATGACACTATATTCATCAACAGGAATCAGCCTGTCATCCGCATATTCTGTCACTGCCAGCTCCCTGATCATGTCAATGACTTCATCACGGTCAATAATATTGGTTCCATTCGCTCCATGTGAAAAAAGAATCATTGATATGTCATCAATGTCTTTCTTTTCACAGTGTATGGTGATTTCAATCCATTTCATCTATTTAAAAATACCTTTTTTCTTTCCACTTGTTGTTTCGCCAAATGTAGCTGCAAATTTGGTAAGCAGTTCTTTTTGTTCTTTATTAAGTTTAGTAGGAACTTCAACCACGACTTCGATAATCTGATCACCTCGATGACCGGTTCTAAGAGAAGTGATTCCTCTTCCTTTTAGCTTGAATGTCGTTTGATTCTGTGTCCCTGAAGGAATATCATGTTTAATCATTCCGTCAAGGGTCTCCACTTCAATGGTATCTCCAAGCGAAGCCTGAACAAATGATATGGGAATTCTGCAGTAGACATCGTATCCTGACCGCTGAAGAAATTTATGTTTTTCAACAGAAATGGTCACAATAAGATTCCCGTTAGGTCCGCCTTTATCGCCGACACCGCCTTCATTTCTGATGGAGATTGACTGTCCGTCATCAATTCCTGCAGGAATCTTCACTTCAATTGTCCGCTGTTTTCTGATTTTCCCGGTTCCGTTGCAATCAGTACATTTTTCAACAATGATGGTCCCTTCACCCTGGCAGACATCACATGTTTTCACATTCACAAAAGAGCCAAACAATGTGCTCTGCTGTACTTTAACCTGTCCTGTTCCATGGCAGTGCTGGCAAGCTTCTTTCTTTGTTCCCGGTTTTGCGCCTGTGCCGGTACATGTATCGCAGTCCTCATACCGATTGATTTTAATTTTCTTAGTAACCCCGAAAGCAGCTTCTTCAAAAGTAATTCTGGTATGCTCTCTTATATCAGCCCCTTTAGACGGGCCGTTTCTTCTGGTCTGAGAAAAACCTCCTCCGAAAAAAGAATCAAATATATCTCCGAAATCAAACCCGAATCCGCCCTGTCCAAACCCAGACCCTCCATTCTGGTTTAATCCTTCATGTCCGAATCTGTCGTATTGAGCTCTTTTCTTAGCATCACTTAATACTTCATAGGCTTCGCTGACTTGTTTGAAATTATCCTCTGCTTTTTCATCCTTGTTCAAATCAGGATGATGCTGTTTTGCCAGTTTTCGATAAGCTTTCTTGATCTCTTCATCGCTTGCGTTCTTATTTATGCCAAGTACTTCATAATAGTCTTTTTTAGCTGCCACTCACTTAACTCCTATGCTTATTAATGGAGAACCATTTCGAAAAATGGTTCTCCTTAGTATATTATCAATTATTCGTCTTCGTCAACTACTTCATAATCTGCATCTACCACATCCTCATCTTTCTGGTTCTGACCCATATCATTCGGGTTCTGACCAGCATTCGGATTCTGCTGATAAATTTTTTCACTAAGCTTATTCATGGCTTCAGTCAGTTTTTCATTAGCTGCTTTGATAGCTTCTGCATCAGTACCTTTTAGAGCATTCTTTGTTTTCTCAAGTTGTTCATTGACATCTTTCTTGTCATCATCAGTCAGTTTATCTCCAACATCCTTTAACGTTTTTTCAACCTGATAAACCATAGTATCTGCATTATTTCTGGTTTCAATATCTTCTTTGGCTTTTTTATCTTCTGCAGCATGCATTTCCGCTTCTTTAACTGCTTTTTCAATTTCAGCTTCTGATAAGTTGGTGGAAGCAGTGATGGTTATCTTCTGCTCATTTCCTGTTCCGAGATCTTTTGCAGAAACATGAACAATCCCGTTGGCATCAATATCAAATGTCACTTCAATCTGCGGAATTCCTCTTGGTGCTGAAGCAATACCTGACAGCTGGAATCTTCCAAGTGTCTTATTGGCATTTGCCATTTCTCTTTCGCCCTGTAATACATGGATATCAACAGATGGCTGATTATCAGCAGCAGTAGAGAAAATCTGGCTTTTCTTAGTTGGAATGGTTGTATTTCTTTCAATCAGTCTTGTGCACACTCCACCTAATGTTTCAATTCCGAGTGATAACGGGGTGACATCAAGAAGTAACAGGTCTTTGACATCTCCGGTCAGGACTCCAGCCTGAATGGCTGCACCTAAAGCAACACACTCATCAGGGTTAATTCCTTTGAACGGGTCTTTTCCCAGATACTTTTTAACTGCATCAACCACAGCCGGTGTTCTTGTTGATCCGCCAACTAACAGTATTCTGTGAATATCAGAAGGAGTCAATCCTGCATCTTTCATAGCCTTTTTTGTCGGTCCCATTGTTTTTTCAACTAATTCAGCGGTTAATTCATCAAATTTTGCTCTTGTCAATGTCATGTCAAGGTGTTTTGGACCTGTGGCATCAGCTGTAATGAATGGCAGATTAATGTTTGAAGACATGACTGCTGATAATTCAATTTTCGCTTTTTCAGCAGCTTCTTTCAAACGCTGCATAGCCATTTTATCCTTTGACAGGTCAATCCCTGAATCTTTTCTATATTCATCCATGATATATTTCATGATGATATCATCAAAATCATCACCGCCAAGTCTGTTGTTTCCGTTTGTGGCCAGCACTTCAAAAACTCCGTCAGAAATATCAAGGATTGAGACGTCAAATGTTCCGCCACCTAAATCAAATACCATTATTTTCTGATCGTCTTCTTTGTCCATTCCATAAGCAAGTGCAGCTGCTGTCGGTTCATTGATGATTCTAAGAACATCAAGTCCTGCGATTTTCCCGGCATCTTTCGTCGCTTGTCTCTGTGCATCACTGAAATAAGCTGGAACTGTTATGACCGCCTGTGTCACTTTTTCACCAAGATAACTTTCAGCATCTGTCTTTAATTTCTGTAAAATCATTGATGAAATCTCCTGTGGTGAATAATGTTTTCCATCAATATCAATTTTTCTATCTGTTCCCATGTCTCTTTTAATAGAGCTTACTGTTCTTTCCGGATTGGTGATTGCCTGTCTTTTAGCAACCTGACCTACCAGTCTTTCTCCTGTTTTTGAAAAAGCAACAACTGATGGTGTGGTTCTGGCACCTTCTGCATTGGCAATGACCACTGCCTCTCCGCCTTCCATTACTGCTACACATGAGTTTGTTGTTCCTAAATCAATTCCTATTACTTTAGCCATTTTTAAATTCCTCCGTTTCTGTCTTTGACTATTTTTGACCTATATAGTCTAATCTTCATTTAATTTGCTACTTTAACCATACTGTGTCTGATCACTTTGCCTTTATATGTATACCCTTTTTGAAATTCCTCTATTACTTTATTCTGCTGGTATTTCTCATCTTCCACATGCATCACTGCATGATGAAGCAACGGGTCAAAGTCTTTATCCAGGCAGTCAATCTGCTCGACTCCAATTTTTTCAAGCACATCATTAAACTGTCTGTAAACCAGTTCAAACCCTTTTTGAACATCCATAACGCTTGTACTCTTATGCACATTCTGATTGGCAAGGTTCATATTATCAATGACTGGCAGAAAACTTTCTATAATGTCATTGGTTGCACTGTTATACAAGTTTTCTTTTTCTTTCACTGTTCTTTTTCTGAAATTATCGAACTCTGCTGCCAGTCTCTTAAAGTTATCCAATGATTCTTTATTGCTTTCTTCCAGTTCTTTTATCTTTTTTTCAAGCTTGTGTAACTTGCTTTTTTCCTTTTTATCCTTTTTTATTTCATCATCCAGCTGTTCAGCGATTTCTTCAACGATTTCATTTAATTCGCCTTGTTCTTTCTTTTCTTCACTCAATGTTCATATGCCTCCTTTCACTAGTACTTTTTTAACAGATCATCAATCAGTTTACCTAAATCGGTAAATGAATGTATCACTTTTTTATAGTTCATTCTTGTAGGTCCTGCGAGTGCAATAGTAATATACCCGTATTCACCCATGTCCATCGTTTTTTTGACTATGCTCAGGTTTTCCATATCGCTGTTGGAATTTTCTTTCCCGATTTTGATATTAATGCCATCATTTTCTGCTTCATCAAGCATATCAATAAGTTTCTGTTTCTTGGAAAAAGCTTCCATAAGCATTCTGGCATCATCTGCATTTTTGAATTCCGGATATTCAAGCAGTTTTTCTTTTCCTTTAATATACATGTCAAAGTCATCATTCTGCTTTAATATATCAAATATCTCTTTCAAGACAAGCCTTGTGAATTTTGCATCATCTTCCGTGAATGAGTACAGTTCCTGATATTCCTGGTCAATAATTTCACTGGCTGTTTTTCCTTTTGTCATCTTGTTCAGATAATTCGTAATTCTTTCTATATCAATAGTACAGTCTTTTCTGACTTTGAACTCACGATGTTCCACTTTTCTGTTTTCAAGAATAATCACCGCCACATATTCCAGAATTTTCATTTCAAGAAGATGAATAGCCAGAATTTTGTTCTTGATGAGATCTCTCTTTCTGATTCCTATGGCTGTATAATTTGTTCTTTCATACAGTGTGTTCGAAATATCCTCTATGATTTTATCAATCTGTGAAAGAGCTTCAATTCTATCAATCAGTTCCATCATATAATGTTTCTGTGAAATTTCCTTAAACAGGTTGTCGACATAAAACCGGTATCCTTTTTCAGAAGGAATTCTTCCAGCTGAAGTATATGGCTGTGAAATGAATCCTTCGCTTTCAAGTTGTGACATCTCATTTCTTATTGTGGCTGAAGAAACCCCGAAATCATATCTGGATAACAGATTTTTTGAACCTATCGGTTCTGCAGTACTGACATATTCATCAACAATCGCTTTTAGTATCTCAAGTGTCCTGTTATTCAAAATGGTTCCTTTCATTCTTTTAGCACTCACGTCATAAGAGTGCTAACCATATATAAAAGATACCACTAGTCAATTTTGTTGTCAATAAAAAAAAAGAGTTTTTGAAATAAATTTACATGAATTCTGTAAAAACGCTGTTGGCAAAATCTTTCCCAAGTTTGGTTAATACTACAACATTGTTTTTAATTGAAATCACCTGATCCTTAAGACATTTTTCTATCGCAGTTTTATAGTCATTCATAAAATCACTGTCATACTTTTCATTAAACTTTTCAATATTAAGTCCTTTATTCAATCGTAAACCAAGAATAATGAATTCTTTCCTGCTCTCATTTGCGTCAATGACTTCCTCGTCAAATCGAGTCAGTCTCTTCTCTTTTATATCATGGATATAGTCTGTGATGCTCTCTGTGTTATGAAACCTTTTCCCCTTGAAATATGAGTGAGCACTGATTCCAAAACCTAAGTATTCATCAAGTTCCCAATATCCCATGTTATGTTTGCATTCAAATCCTTTTCTTGCATAATTTGAAATCTCATACTGTAATATATCATTTTCTTTTAAGATCCGTTCCGTAAAATGATACATCTTTCTGTCAAGCTCATCTTTTGGTTCCGGCAGCATTTTTCTTTTAATCATTCTGTCAAGCGGTGTATTTTCTTCCACCTTAAGGCTGTAGCAGGATAAATGCTGCATATCAAGTTCTATCATGGTATGCAGGGTTTCTTCGTAAATTTCAAAGCTTTGAAGCGGGTATCCCATCATTAAATCAGCACTGATATTGGTAAATCCCACTTCTTTAGCCATTTTTATATTAGATAAGGCTGTCTCCCTGGTATGAACACGACCCATTAATCTTAAGAGCTGATCATTCAAAGACTGAACACCAAAACTGATCCTGTTGATTCCCATGTCAAGGTAACTTTCAAGTTTGTCACGGTCGATAGTTCCGGGATTGACTTCAATTGTTACTTCCGTGTTCCGGTCAAAAGGCAGGTGATGCAGTATACTCCTGATCAAATGGGGTTTCAGATAGGATGGTGTTCCCCCTCCTAAAAAAATGCTGGTGATATTTCTGTTTTTTATTGTGGAATATTGAATGTCAATTTCATCAAGAACACAATTGATATAGCTGTCTATCAGATAATTTTTATTATCATAAGAATTAAAATCACAATACTGACATTTTGATTTACAGAAAGGTATATGAACATAAATCCTTACATCTTCCATATCAGGTATCCAGTTTCAGTACGCTCATGAATGCTTCCTGAGGGACCTCCACAGAACCAAGCTGTCTCATTCGTTTTTTGCCTTCTTTCTGCTTATTCAACAGTTTTTTCTTTCTGGAAATATCTCCTCCATAGCATTTGGCGATGACATCCTTTCTAAATGCTCTGACAGTCTCTCTTGCAATGACTTTACCTCCGATACAGGCCTGCACAGGGATTTCAAACTGATGTTTCGGAATGGTTTCTTTCAGTTTTTCAGCGATTCTTCTGCCTCTGGCATAGGCTTTGCTGTCATGGACAACAAATGACAATGCATCAATGATATCACCGTTTAGCATAATATCAAGTTTAACCAGTTTTGAAGGTTTGTAACCGATGACTTCATAGTCAAGAGAAGCATACCCTTTTGACCGGGATTTCAAAGCGTCAAAAAAGTCATATATGATTTCATTCAAAGGAAGTTCATAGTTTAGCTGTGCTCTGACATCATCAAGATAATGCATATCAATATAGGTTCCTCTTCTGTCCTGGCATAATTCCATGATGTTTCCAAGATATTCCTGAGGAACGATAATGGCAGCCTTTGTTATCGGTTCTTCCATTGATTTAATTTCAGTCACCGGAGGCATATTGCTTGGATTATCCACAAGAATAACAGATCCGTCATTTTTATTTATTTTATAAATAACGGATGGTGCTGTGGTAATCAAATCAAGGTCAAATTCTCTTTCAAGCCTCTCCTGAATGATTTCCATATGTAAAAGGCCAAGGAATCCGCATCTGAATCCAAATCCTAAAGCTGCTGAAGTATCAGGTTCATAAATTAGAGAAGCATCATTCAATTTAAGTTTTTCAAGTGCATCTCTTAAATCGTTGTATTTATCTCCATCTGACGGGAAAATTCCGCAGTAGACCATGGGGATGACTTTCTTATATCCCTCAAGTGCTTTTTCAGCCGGGTCATCTGCTGATGTCACTGTATCCCCTACTCTGGTATAGCTGACATTTTTAATACTGGCTGTGAAGTAGCCAACTTCTCCTGCCATGAGCTTGTCATTCGGAATGAAACCACCTGGTTTCAGATAACCGATTTCATTAATCAGATATTCTTTGTTTGTGTTCATGAATCTGATATTCTGATTCAGCTTCATGACACCTTCTTTAACTCTGACATAAACGATAACCCCTTTATATGAGTCATATTTTGAATCAAAAATCAAAGCCTGCAGCTTATTACTGTCATCTCCTTCCGGCGGTGGCAGATATTGGACTATTTTTTCAAGAACCTCTTCAATATTAATTCCATTCTTAGCCGATATGCACGGTGCATAAGATGCTTCGATTCCAATCACATCTTCAATTTCCTGTTTAACATGTTCAGGTCTTGCTGAAGGAAGGTCTATTTTATTGATGACAGGCAATATTTCAAGATTATTATTAATTGCAAGATAAACATTGGCGAGTGTCTGTGCTTCAATGCCCTGTGCGGCGTCAACAACAAGTACAGCGCCATCACAGGCAGCAAGACTTCTTGAGACTTCATATGTGAAATCCACATGACCTGGAGTATCAATCAGATTGAAAATATATTCCTCTCCGTTTTCTCTTTTGTAGACCATTCTGACTGCCTGAGATTTAATGGTGATGCCTCTTTCTCTTTCAAGATCCATATTATCAAGTACCTGTTCTGACATTTCCCTGTCTGTCAGCAAACCGGTTTTCTGAATGATACGGTCAGCAAGAGTTGACTTACCGTGATCAATATGGGCGATGATAGAAAAATTTCTGATGTTGTCTTTTTTTAAGCTCATTATTCCTCCAAATACTTGCTATTTCTTCATGATTATACCATAATACTATATAGTTAATCTACAAAGGAGAGTTATGCACATGAAAAAGATTATAGCATCAATTCTAATAATTTCAATTATTTTTATTTTAGGAGGTTGCAGCAAAGTGGAAGAAAAATTTAACCAGATGGCATTGCCAAGCAAAGGTGATACGATTGCCATCTTGAAAACAGATTTAGGTGATATCTATATCAGGTTGTTTGATGAACTGGCTCCAAAAGCAGTGGAAAACTTTACCACACATGCCAAGGACGGTTATTATGACGGCCTGACTTTTCATAGAATCATGGAAAACTTCATGATTCAAGGAGGAGATCCTCTTGGGAACGGAACCGGTGGTGAAAGCATCTGGGGTGGAAGTTTTGATGATGAATTCACTGATAAGCTTCATCATTACACAGGTGCTTTATCCATGGCGAATTCAGGTCCGAACACCAATGGCAGTCAGTTCTTCATCGTTCAGGCTTCTAATGAAGAGATTACTGATCAAGCAGCAGCATGGTTCAAACAGCAGAAATTCACAGATGAGGATTTCGAGTTATATAAAACATATGGCGGAACCCCTTGGCTGGATCACGGACATACCATTTCACAGCCCGGCTACCCTTCCAGTGAAGGTCATGTCATCTTCGGTCAGGTATTTAAAGGAATGGATGTTGTCAATGCCATTGCCAGAGTTCCGGTCGGAGACGACGGTTCAACACCGGTTTCTCCCATGATTATCAATACCATTGAAATAACTGAGTATGGCGGTAACTGATATGAACGGGATTTATTTAATGGACAGTGAACATTTCAGCAATGTTTACTCAAAAGAAGATAAAGAGGAAATTGCCAAATACATATCTATTGAAGACAAAGTATTTACGAAGGATGATGTCATGAATCATCCTTCTTTACTAAAGGATATCGAGGTCATATTTTCCTCATGGGGTGCCCCTAAAATGGATTCAGCTTTCCTTTCATTAGTTCCTGATCTGAAAGCTTTTTTCTATGGTGCCGGAAGCATCAAGCATATCGTGACAGATGATTTCTGGAAAAAAGACATCATAATTTCAAGTGCATGGGCTGCGAATGCCATTCCAGTCGCTGAATTCACATTTGCTCAGATTATTCTTTCACTTAAAAACATGTGGAAATACAATCGGACAAACAGGCGAATTGTCTGTGCAGGTGCCTATCATAGCAAGGTAGGCATTATTTCTCTTGGAATGATCGGAAAGCTTGTTGCTGAAAAGCTGAAGGCTCTTGATGTTTCAGTATTTGCCTATGATCCGTTCATATCATCAGAAACCGCTTTATCTCTCAATGTCACACTGGTGTCTCTGGAGGAGATATTTGAAATCTGTGATGTTGTTTCACTCCATACTCCTTGGCTGAAAGAAACTGAAAACATGATCAGAAAAGAACATTTTTCTCTTATGAAACCTAATGCGACATTCATCAATACAGCAAGAGGGGCTGTCATTAATGAGAATGATTTAATTGATGTGCTTTTAAAAAGAGAAGATCTGACCGCTTTACTTGATGTGACTCATCCGGAACCGCCAAAAGAAACTTCTCCTCTTTTTACTATGCCTAATGTTTTTCTTACCCCGCATATTGCAGGTTCCATGGACAGTGAATGCATGAGAATGGGACACTTTATGGTCCTTGAAATGAAAAGATGGCTCAATAATGAACCACTCCAATATGCGTTGACTGAGCAGTCAGCGAAACGACTTGCTTAAGGTTATTAAATCCTCATAATTGTTTAATGATGGATTTCTGAGAACTTCATCTAGTAGTCTGTTCAGCATAATCCCTACTTCCCTTCCCTCGGAGACAATTGATTGGCTGATCAGGTCTTTCCCTGTAATGACAAGTTCACCAAGTGTCAGGCATTCATGACTTTCAAGAATGGATTCATATAAGTAAAACGGTAATTTCTTCAAGATCAGGATTTTCTTTGCATTTTCTTTTCCGATTATTGAAATAAGTTTTTTCAGCTGGTATCTGTCATCAAGGTCCTTATCATCAATATGATTTTTTAAAATCATTACTTCATTGATGACATTCTTTTCAGCTTTCAGAGTTATCAACTTTTCAAGTGACGGCAAATCTTTAATAACAGCAGTTAATCGAAGAACAAAATCTTTTTCCTCAGGAATATCATTAAAATTAAAATTTTTGAAATCATCAAAGCATGTTAGATGGACTATATTCTTCAGATGATCTCCCATCAGTGCTTTTTTAAACTCACTGTAGATTCTTTCTTTTGATATATGGTTAATCAGATGACTGTTCTGGTAAATAGCCTGCAGTGTTTTTTCTTCAATGTCAAATCCCAGCTGAGTGCTTATTCTGATTGCTCTAAGCATTCTAAGAGCATCTTCCTTGAAACGTTTTTCAGCATTTCCTACCGTTCTTATAATTCCTTTTTCTATATCCTCCATACCATGATGAAAATCTTGAATAGTTAATTCTTTATCCAGTGCGATGGCATTAATGGTAAAATCTCGTCTGTTTAAGTCTTTTCTCAGTTCACCGACATATTTGACTGACGAAGGATGTCTGTAATTAAGATATTTAGCATCTTGCCTGTAGGTAGTGACCTCATAAAGATGACCGTCATGTTTAATAGTGACCGTTCCATGCTTGATGCCGGTATCAAATGTATTTTCAAACAGGCTCTTCACTTCCTGAGGTGTAGCATTTGTTGTTATGTCAAAATCAGCGGACGGTCGGTTCATGATATAATCACGGACAACGCCTCCCACAAAATAGGCTTCAAACCCGTTATCATTCAATATCGATAACACTTTATTATTCTTTAAGTAATCTTTTAGCTCCAATTTTAATTCCAATCGCTCCCAGTGGAGCTGTTACTAAAACAGCAAGTACTGCAATGGCCAATATCAGTTCCCCTGAGGGAACACCTAAAATCAATGGAACTGCTCCAATGGCTGCTTGTACAGTTGCCTTCGGTATGAATGAAATGACACAGAAAAGTTTTTCCTTTTTATTCAAATCACCACTCCATGTAGATAATAGTACACCAATTGATCTGAAAATCAAACCAGCTGAAATAAGAAGAAGCCCTTTCAGCCCTGAATCAAGCGCAACACTGATGTTGACTTTTGCACCGACAAGCACAAATAAAAGGATCTCTGCAAAAATCCATACTTTTCCAAGCTTATCTCCAATTCCCTTTGCTGTTTCAGGAAGTTTTTCAAGGAGAAGAAATCCTATGGTCATAACACCAAGTAATGATGAAATAGAAATGATATCTTTCATGGCCTGTTCAAAGGTAGTCATGAATATGGCAATGCCAATAAGAAGAAGCACCTTTTTAGTGTTCCTTATATGAAATTGACGGAACAGCCAAACTAACAGAAATCCTATTATGATTCCAGATAAGACACCAAGCAATATTGAAATGAAAATCTGTGAAATAGAAAACCAAATACTTAGCTGAGTCGCACTGTATAATCCTACAAAACCGCTGAACATAGTGATTGCAAAGACATCATCCACTGATGAACCTGCCAAAATCAGTGTGGTGATACCTTTTTTTGTTCCTATCCCCTGCTCCTTAAAATGAAGCATGGCAGGAACGACCACTGCAGGTGATACCGCTGCAATGATAAAACCCAGCATACCTCCTTCAATATATGACATATCAAATAAAAAAGTGGAGATGAACATAATGATCAGACCTTCTAGAATACAGGGTAAGAAACTTAAAAGAACTGCTGATTTTCCGACTTTCTTAAGTGTCTCTTTATTAAGTCCTATCCCTGCTCTCAGCAGAATAATAATGAGTGCAATTTTTCTAAAATCATCAGAAATTCTCAGAATATCATCAGACAGCAGATTAAAACAGTAGGGACCTACAAGAATCCCTACTAAAATCATGCCGATAAGTCCTGGTAATCTGATTTTCTCAAACAGCTTGTTTGCCATCAGACCAAGCACAATAATCAATGCCAGGCTAAATGCCATTTTTTACCTTTCTATTTTTCAAACGGATATACATCAGGTATGTCACTTTTCAGATATCCCAGATAAAGTGAGTCATAAGCGATGACTACTTCCTCATCAGTAGGGATAACCATCACCTTCACAGATTTCCCGTTATACTCACCAGTCGCAAAAATTATTTCCTCGCCTCTGACCTTATTCTTTTCATGATCGATGACAAAATGGAAGCCTTTCAGGTTTTCAAGCACTTTCTGTCTCACATACCATTCATTTTCACCGACTCCTGCTGTGAAGATAATGGCATCGCATCCATCTGAAGAAGCCATATAACTGCCGACATACTTTGCTATTCTGTATGAATAGATATTAACTATGTTTTCTGAAAAAGCATCTCCTTCGAGAGCTTTGGCTCTGATATCCTGCATTAAGTTTGTCCCGCCGATCGCTTTTAAGCCACAACCCTTATTAAGCATATTCATTACTTTATCGTAAGCGACACTCAGCTCAATATTTTCATCCTCAGCCATTTTATGAGCTACATGACCAATGATAGCAGGGTCAAGATCACCGCTCCTAGTTCCCATGATGACTCCTTCAAGCGGAGTAAATCCCATGCTTGTGTCGCAGCTTTTACCATTATTTACTTTAGTGATGCTTGAACCGTTCCCAAGATGAGCAGTAACACAGTTTAGCTTGTGGTGTGGAATGGATAGAATCTTTGCTGCTCTTCTGGACACATATAAGTGACTCGTGCCATGAAAGCCATAGCGTCTGACCATATAGTCTTCATACCATTTATCAGGAATGGCATATCGAAAAGCAGGTTGTTCCAGGTCTCCGTGAAAAGCAGTGTCAAAGACTGCAATATTAGGCACACCCGGCAGCAGTTTCTCAGCTTCATAAATTCCGATCAGATTGACAGGATTATGAAGAGGAGCAATCGGTGATAGCGCTTCAATATTCTTCTTGACTGACTCATCAATCACCACACTGTGCTTATAGACAGAACCTCCATGAACCACCCTGTGACCGATAGCCACGATTGATTCAGTATTCATGTCGTGATCTTCAAATATCTTAAACATGTCTTTCAATGCGTCTTCATGATTGTGAAATGCGATTTCATACTTTTTTTTCTGGTCCTTAAACAGGTATTTCATCGTGCTTCTTTTAGCATTCCCGATTTCCTCAGCTACCCCGTTGATGACAGGTTCTACAGTGTTATCATCATTGACTAAAAAAAGATTATATTTTAATGATGAGCTTCCGCAGTTTAAAGATAATATTGTTTTCTTCATATTTTTCTCCTCTAAATTTATATTAATTCAATTGTACTTCTTTTCCTGTTCTTGCACTTTCATAGATGGCACCGAGAATTCTCATCAGTTCCACTCCGTCTTCTACCGGATTCAGGCATTCTGTCTTATTGATGATGCAATCGACAAAATGATTGATTTCCTCTTCAAATATCTGATTGAAGAAATTGCTTTCTTTTGTATATTTGGGTGTGACATCAACATTATATCCATTGATATTCGATATGATCTCCAGATTAGGTTCTATGGTAGCACCAGCTTTTGTCCCGTATACTTCACAGTATATCTGGTCTTCTTTGATGTGAAGTGAAAAACTTACTTCCACAGACAGAATCGCACCATTCTCAAAACGGATCATGGCCTTCGCAAAGTCCTCAACATCTGACAATGTTCCTTTATCCACTGGTGAATATCTGTCTACCATTTTGACATCAAGCTGAGGCCCCAGACTGTTATTAGTTGCTCCGAAAACAGTCACTGCTTTTGGTTTCCCCATCACATATCTGCATAAATCAATCATATGCACTCCAAGATCGATTAATGGTCCGCCGCCTGATTTGCTTATATCTGAGAACCATCCTGTCGGATTCCCATTACGCCTTAAACAGCCGGTTTTGGCATAATAGATATCTCCCATGAAACCGTTATCAACAAATTCCTTCAATAATCTGGCATTTCTTCCAAATCGCCTCACAAAACCCACCATCAGAAGTTTTCCGGTCTCATGCTGAGCTTTCTCCATCAGAAGCGCTTTATCATAGCTGATGGCTAAAGGTTTTTCACAAAGCACATGTTTTCCTGCATAAAGCGCATCAATGGCAATCTCTGCATGTGAATTATTCCAGGTGCAGACGCTGACTGCATCAATGTTTTTATCTTTGAGCAGTTCTTTATGATCAGTATAGTATGCTGGAATATTATATTTCCGGCAATATTCTTTTGCTCTTTCTTCATTGATGTCACAGGCAGCTGCAATGTTAACCAGATGATTTTTCTGATAGCTTGATGTATGAACATTGCTGATGTTACCGCATCCGATGATCGCTATATTGATTTTTTCCATAGCACACCTCTTAAAAACAAAATCATTTTATATTATAGCATAGATTTTTATGTTTTATTTATCAATATTTTGTAAAATCTTATTTATTGTATCATCAAAAACATTATTGCTGTTGATGATATAGTGAGCTGTTTCATAATATTTATCAATACGGTTTCTGTACAATTCATGAATTTTACTTGAGTTGTTTTTTAAAAGAGGCCGGTCAGTAAAGTCAGTTGAAGCAATAATATCATCAATTTCTCTGTTGATGAAAAAGACACTTGAATGTTTTCGAAGCAGCTCACGGTTCTTTTTTGAAAGTATGATGCCGCCTCCTGTAGATAGCACAGTATTATCCTGTAAAAGGCATTCTTTCAGAGCTTTGCTCTCAATTTCTCTGAAATGCGCTTCACTGACAGCAAAAAGGCTGTCAATCGACTGATAGTTTTTTTCTATGAACTGGTCGATATCAAGAAAATCCATGTCCAGTTTCAATGCAAGTTCTTTCCCGATGGAAGTCTTGCCACAACCGGGCATTCCAATTAATGAAATAATCATAACTCTTTTACCATTTTTCTGTAGATTTCCTCAATGACGGTTTCTTCATAAGTTTCATCATTCCAGATTTCCTGTGATTTGATTGCTTGTGCCACCAGCATGTATAATCCATTAGCATACGAAAGATTATTTTTAATCGCCAAACTAAGAAACACAGTTATTTCCGGATTATAAATCAGGTCAATCGCATATCTGAATTTTCTGATGACTGCTTCACTGATGACTGACTCCCCTGCATTCGGAAACATACCGACTGGAGTTGTATTGACAACTCCATCATATCCTTCGATTTCGTTAAGCTCTTCATAGGAGAGATAGCCTTCCCCTTTTTGGGTTCTCGACACCACTTTTAATTGTTCGCATCCAAGATCTTTCAATGCTGCGATGACACTTTTACTGGAACCGCCATTGCCAAGAACAATCCATTTTGATTGAATGACATTCATGTTCACTTTCTCAAGTGTTTTGATGAATCCGAAATAGTCACTGTTGTACCCATGAAATTTATTATCAGTTATTTTTATCGTATTGACTGCATCAATCTTTTTGGCATCCTCAGATAACGAATCCATATATTTCATCACTTCTTTTTTATATGGAATAGTGACATTAAGATGGTGCGTCCCGTTGTTTCTGCATTTTTTCAGAAAAGCTTCAATATCCTCTTCATGCTCTATTTCAAACAATTCATAACTGTTTTCTTTTTGAGTAATGCGATAAAACTCCTGATGAATGAGCTTTGAATAGCTGTGAGTCAGTTTTCTCCCGATTAACCCCTGTTTCATCGGCTCTCTCCTTTGACTACATAGGATCCGAGTATCTTGAAATATCCGCAGTTGTTTTTTACGCTTTCAAGTGCTTTACTTACCTTGCTGTCTAAAATTGTCCCTTCAAAGTCAAGATAGAAGAAATACTCAAAATTCCGTTTGTTATTGGGACGTGATTCAATTCTGGTGATGTTGACATCATTCTCATAAAAACTTTTCAGAATTTTAAACAACGCACCCGGTTCATGCGCTGCTGTGAAAATCAGGCTTGTCTTAGATGCCCCTTCATTGACAGACAGTTTTTTATTGACCACAATGAATCTGGTGGTATTTTTCTTATTGTCTTCCAGGTTATCAATAAGGACATTGAGATGATAAAGTGAGGCTGCTTTCTTAGAGGCGATTGCTCCTTTGGTCTCATCATCCCATATTGAAACATCTTTTGCAGCTGCGGCAGTATTGGTATATGGGCATGGGGTGATTGATTCATGATTCTTGAAAAACTGAGCACACTGTAAAAGCCCTTGTGGATGAGAATAGACATATTTCAGTGTCTCAATGCTGCTTTTACCTGTTCCTAAAAGGCATTGACTGATTCTGACATCAAATTGAGCAATGATATATAAATCATATTGCCTTAAAAGATCAAGCACATCACTGACTCCTCCTGTGGAGGTGTTTTCATATGGGAAAACACCGTCAATCACTTCTCCTGACTGAACTGCTTTGAAAAGATCCTCAAAGGTCGCATAGTTTTTTCTTTCAATAGACTGGTCATACAAATAGTCTACTGCACTGTCGCTGAAAGAACCTGATACTCCCTGAAAACCAACAGCACTTATTTCCTTGTCAAGTTTTGTGTTTTCTATGCTCTTGGCAGGAATCATCTGATGCTGATATTTTTTACTGATATCCATCAGATTTTCAAAAAATTCTTTTGTATATGAAGCGAGTTCCTTATTCTTTGTCAGCTCTATCGCTTGTCTGATTACTTCCTGCTCTCTTTTGGAATCATAGATATCTCTGCCGGTCTCAGCTTTATTCACGGCTACTTCAGACACTATTCTCATTCGTTTTTCAAAGAGTTCAACAAGCTGCCTGTCAATCTCATTAATGTTTTTTCTGATATCTTCAATATTATTCATGTTTATCATTCTCCAGTAAATAGTCAAAAATAACAAGAGCACACATGGCTTCCACCACGGGAACTGCTCTGATGCCAATGCAGGGGTCATGTCTGCCTACCACTTCAATAGCTACATTTTCCTTTGTTGCGAAATTGATAGTCTGCTGTTTTTTTGCAATGGACGGAGTCGGCTTCATGGCAATGGTAAAAGTAATTGGCATGCCATTTGAGATTCCGCCTAAAATTCCGCCGGAATGATTGGTTTTTGTTTTTATTTTCATGTCACTGTCATAGTAGATTTCATCATTGGCTTTACTGCCATTCATCTTTGACAGTTCAAACCCTTTGCCGAATTCAATCCCTTTCACACCTGGAATGCAGAAAACCGTTCTGGAGATCATCCCTTCCATAGAATAATCTGAATGTTCTCCTAATCCTGCAGGTGCATCGTAAACGGCAGTTTCTATGGTACTGCCTACAGAGTCCAGCTTATTTCTCACTTCGTCAATATAGTCAATCAGTCTTTTCGAGACATCACTGTTTATGACAGGCAGCTTGTTGCTTTGAAATGAGGCAAGTTGCTTTTCATCATAAACAAGCTGATTCAAGGGTTCATCACTGATTTTGCCAATGCTTCTGATATGTGAGACAATTTTAATTCCTTTATCTTCCAGTGCTTTTTTGGCTATGGACCCGGCATATACCATAGGCGCTGTTAAACGTCCTGAGAATGGTCCGCCTCCTGTCATGTCTAATTTACCTTTATATTTGAGAAAAGCAGTTAAATCCGCGTGTGAAGGCCGAGGAGTATCTTTGAGGCTGCTGTAATCTCCAGATCTCTTATTGGTGTTCTTAATCACCCCGATGATGTCATTACCATCAGTACAGCTGTTTATGACCCCTGACCGGACAATCACCTGATCAGATTCATCTCTTAATGTAGTCAATCTGCTTTTACCCGGTCTTCTCCGATCCATCATTTTCCTTACATAATCATCATCAATGACCAGCCCTTCAGGAAATCCTCTGATGATGACACCGATTTCGTCACCATGAGAAGAACCGAAAATATCCAGATTGAAATTTCTAAAACTTATATTCATTGATGTCTCCCCCCAGTTTGATCATGTCCTTATAAAAATCAGGATATGATTTGTCTATGCACTCTACATTTTTAATGACAATCTGATCCATGACTACCGGAGCAAGACATGAGAAAGCCATGGCGATTCGATGGTCATTATATGAATTGATGACACCGTGCTTAATTTTGTTTTCTCCATAGATTGTAATCTCATTCTGCTTTTCCCTGACCGGTACTCTCAATGCCTGAAGATTAGTGGAAATAGCATCAAGCCTGTCACTTTCTTTTTTACGGAGCCTTTCTGCATTGATAAGTTTTGTGGTGCCTTTTGCACAGGCAGCATACACTGCCAAGGCAGGAGCCAGGTCTGGACATCCTGAAACATCAATCACTGAATGCTCATTGCTCTGTATTTCATACAGATGCTTTAATATGATGGAATCAGGCTGATAAGTTTTCAGATTCAATCCATTCACAATGATATTGCTGCCAAGCATATTCATCACATAAAAATATCCGCAGTTTGACCAGTCTCCCTCAACAATAACCGATGAAGGAACATACTGCTGATTATCTATCAGAAATCCGTTATCAAATTCACTGACGTTCACTCCGAATTCCCTCATGACATCAATCGTCAGATCGACATATCCCTTTGATTCAAATTTACCTTCGATATATACTTTGTTTCGTTCAGGAACCATCGGCAGTGCCATTAACAGCCCAGATAAAAACTGGCTGGATACATCAGCTTTGATTCGGTAGATTCCCCCTTTTAAATTTCCTTTAATGGTTAATGGAAGATTTAATTCCCCCTTGATGACTTCTATTTTATCCTGTTCAAAAATACGATAAGCCTCTTCCATTGGTCTTAACGGTAAACGTCCTTCTCCTAAAAAAGTGGTTTCTCCTCCTAAAGAAGCATAAATCATGGTCAGAAATCGTAAGGTTGATCCGCTTTCCTTACAGTTAATTATTCTCTTTTCTTCCATTTTCCGGTTTCTAGTGTCAATTGATAACGTATACCGGTTTGTAAGCGGATTATTATCAAGTCTGATTTTAGCCCCGCTTTGTCTCATCCCTTCAATTGTGGCAATGATATCCTGCGACAAGACAATATTATCGATGATGCTTTCTCCTTCAGCAAGACAGGCACAGATGATCTTTCGATGAGCATCACTTTTCGAAGGCTGAGCCAGCACTTCTCCGTTTAATTTAGAGTATTTGACTATCATATCCATCAGAGACTCCCCAACATGTTATACAGATTCACCAGACTGGTTGAATGAATATATGCCTGACCGGGTTTTTTAAGAAAAACAATATTCATTTTATTATTCATGTTCTTCTTGTCATTGCTTATGTAATTAAAAAGTTTATTCATATCTTCCTTATATTCGTATGGAAGACCATGCATTTTCAGGATTCTGATCAGGTGATCATAAGTTCCGCTTTCGCTATAATGATATTTTTCACTTAACTTGGTTATGACTGCCATCCCTATGGATATCGCTTCGCCATGAGACAGTTTACCATAACCTGATATCGCTTCAATGGCATGCCCAAGAGTATGGCCAAAGTTCAGAAGCATTCTTTCGCCATAATCAAACTGATCATTCTCCACTACTTTTCTTTTTATGTCTATGCAGCTTTCAATGAACTCTATCGAAGTGATATCATGTCCGGAATCAATTTTTTCAACAAGAGATGAGTCTTTAATCAGTGCTGTTTTAATGACTTCAGCTTTGCCGCATTTCATTTCTCTTTCAGGTAAGGTGTCAAGCAGACTTCTGTCTATGAAAACACCTGAGGGCTGATGAAATGTCCCGATCAGGTTTTTCCCTTCTTTTAAATTGACACCGCATTTCCCCCCTACACTGCTGTCTACCTGAGATAAAAGAGTAGTTGGAATCTGAAAGTATTTTATACCTCTCATATACACTGAAGAACAGAATCCGGCAATGTCACCGCACACTCCTCCGCCCAGGGAAACAACATAATCGCTTCTGGTCATTTTAGCCTGAACCATTCTTGACAAGATGGTTTCTGCTTTTTGTAATGTTTTATCCTTTTCTCCCGAAACAAAAATCATATCCTCTGGCGGATTGTTCATGTCTTTTAGAAACTGCTTCCCGTGATTGATAAACGCATTATGATCTGCAATGATAAAATATCTGCTTTTTCCTTTCAGATAATCACGCAGGTTCAGAATACTGTCCTTGCCGATATATATCTTATATTCATTATCTTTTAATGTTACATTCAATACTGACATTTATATATACCTTCCAATTGCTCCTGCAATTATTCGAAGTGTGTTCATTAAATCACTGAATGCTTTCGGGGTGATCGACTGCTGTCCGTCACTTAATGCTTTTTCAGGATTGTCATGCACTTCCACCATCAGACCGTCTGCACCTACTGCTATTGAGCCTCTTGCCATGGATTCAACCATCCACCATAATCCGGTTGCATGAGAAGGATCCACAATAATGGGCAGATGTGATAGTCGTTTAATTGATGGAACAGCACTAAGGTCCAGGGTATTTCTGGTATACTTTTCAAAGGTTCTGATGCCTCTTTCACACAAGATTACATTTGGATTCCCTCCCGCCATAATGTATTCTGCAGACATCAGCCACTCTTCAATTGTAGCTGATAATCCTCTTTTTAACAATATTGGTTTGTCAATTTTCCCCAATTCCTTTAGCAGAACAAAGTTCTGCATATTTCTGGCACCGACTTGAATGATATCGACATCCTCTACGAAGCGGTCAACCATATCATGTGACAGAATCTCAGACACAATCATGAGACCTGTTTCCTGTCTGGCTGTTTTTAGCAGATTCAATCCCTCAAACCCGAGCCCCTGAAAGCTGTAAGGTGAGCTTCTCGGTTTGAATGCTCCCCCTCTTAAAAAGGTGGCACCAGCTAATTTAACCTGTCTGGCAATATCAACAATCTGTTCTTCGCTCTCCACAGAACAAGGACCGGCAATCGTGACAATCTTCCCACCGCCGATTTCCGTATCTCCCACTTTGATAACACTTTTTTCAGGATGGAACATGATATTCGCCCTTTTGAACGGTTCCTGAATTCGCATCGCCTTATGGACGATTTCATTGATTGCTATCTTGTCAATGTCAATACTGGCTGTATCCCCGATCAGTCCTAGAATTGTCAGATTACTTCCTATCACTTTCTGAACCGTCACTTCATACTTTTCAATTTCGCTGATCAGGCTGTCTATCTGCTGTTTTGATGCATACGGTTTTAATACAATGACCATTTTTTTCTCCTCCTAAACAAAAAAGAGACCCTTAAGAGCCTCTTTGTTTTTTCCTATACAAGTATAAGGCTCAATTAATGATCCCTAAAAAAGAAAAAATAAAAGCTGTTTGAATTCATGAGTTTCATTTTTCTGTTTCCTTTTCTTGCTTGAAATAAATCTTATACGATTTACTTCTGGTTGTCAATATTAATCTGTGATTAATCTGGCATGAATCACAGTTCTTGAATCAAGAAACCAGTGATTGCAGGTAGATAAAGTAAGTATCTTATCATCGGCATTGACTTTGACGTTAGTAGTTATCAATGACATCTTGGTCACTGTATCCACATAATCAAGAAAATCCTGATCTGTTTTAAATGAAGTCTGAAGATACTGGAATCCCTGAACTTCTTCTACATAAGCTGAAAATATTTCAAACTTCATATTCTCATAAATTGTATTGAAAACAATAATGTTGTTTTCCTTGATGAAGTCATATCTGACTTTGTGATCTACATACTTAGTCAGTTCAGAAAACATGGTGCCGTCTTCCAGATTATGACCATACAATATTGTATTTTTGTTCAGGTTAAGTACATTGTTTCTGTAATCCATGAAAATAGAGGCTGCTCTGGTTTCCTTCTTGTAAATATCCCTCTTTAGATAAAACTCATTATCATCCCCCAAGAGAACCGGATAATCAATATGAGTACCGCTGATACTGATCCATCCTGCCACATCGTTGTTGATCATCAGTAAATCCTTGAAATCAGAAGAAATGGTTGGCCCCTGCGAAGCAATGACCACAGGAGAAGCTGTCGGATCAGGTGCAGGTGAAGGAGTCTCAGTTATTGGAATATCTGATGGAGTAACCGCTGCTGATTCAGTCGGAGTGGCTGTCGGAGTGGCTGCTGGAGTTGCACTTTCAGCATGATACAGACTCTGCAGCTCAGCTGCTGTTATCTCTGCGTCTTTTTTATCAAGATAACTCATCAATGTCAGATACAGAAAAACCATTGCCACAGAGAAACTGAAAACAATCAGTAAATTGATCACAAACTTATTCTTTTTTCCTTTTTTATCTTTTTTCATAATTTCACTTTACCATAACAGTGCACCAAAGACAATCTCCGGTGCACTGAATTGTTTGTTTAATGATGATTAGTCATCAAGTTTTCTTTTCTTTTTGAATAAGACAAGTCCTGTTCCAAGAGCAATGAGTGATGTGACACCCATCAAGTCAGCTGGCAGTGCTCCGGTCTGAGGATTAGCTCCAGGTGTTGGGATTTCAGGAATGATTTCCTCTTCAACCTGATCTTCGTACACTCCTACAGCTGTCTGAGAGTTATCGATAACTGTCACAAACTGTGGTGATATGCCTTGCGCAGTAACTGAAGTTGTAAATGTTTCCAAGGTATCCATTGTCTTTGTCACGGTCAGTGTCTGACTTTGCGTGACATATAATGGGCCTGCAAGTGTTTCATTTATACCCAGTTCGCTGTTTACCAGTGTGACATTATTTAATATTGTGTTTCCTGTATTGGTTACAACTATTGTGAAAGTTACATCTGTTCCTAATGGAACTAACGTATTATCAGGTGATATAGTGACCAGAATACCAGGGTTATTGATTGTTATGACTGGTGGTTCCGGGTTTACTGTCACTGATGCACTGTCTGAAGCTTGTAATTGATCTTCACCGTTCAGGAAATTCCATGCAGTCACTGTCGCTGTGTTGGTAAGCGTTCCCAACGCTGCTGTAGTATAATTCAGTCCGGTTATCTGATAGCTTTCTCCTGCTCCAAGTGTTGCCAGTGGAGTTGTTAAGAGATTTCCACCGAACATTGGATCGCTTATCTGTACCTGGCTGAGGTCAACATTCCCTGTATTTGTAACAGTGATGGTATATGTTACTGTTGATCCGATTAAGACTGATGATGAACTGACAGTTTTGTCAATGGTAATTCCAGTCACTGCAAATGTATTCACTGTTGCACTGTCACTGTCTGATACTTCTCTGTCTATTTCTTTTTCACTATCAATGTATTGTCCTGTCACTGTTGCTTCGTTGGTATAGCTTCCGTTGATAACATCCTGTATGCTGATCTGATGAGTAGGCTGGTTGCTTAAAACCAATGTTTCTCCCGGATTCAATGTATATGGTCCGAATTGGTCACCAAGATCATTCACTAATATATTCTGCAACGGCACATTTCCGTCATTTTCAAGAGTAATGGTGAAGGTAATGAGGTCGCCAACAGTTCCTGATGCTATATCTGCTGTTTTCTCAATGGTTATTTTCGGTGTGCCTTCAGTTGAAACAGTGGCGCTGTCAGAGTCTTCTATCAGCTGTTCACCATAGTTACCTGTCGCTGTGGCTGTATTAACGAATGAGCCGCTGGACAGATCTTCCAAGGTTAATGTGTATTTCAGTTCTGGGTTTACTGTGAAGCTTGCTCCGCTTGTCAGTGTTCCTATCAAGATTGCATTATCTCCGGTTAACCCGAGTGCTTCATCACTTAACATCACATTGTTGAGAGTGACATTACCTGTGTTAGTGACTGTAATCGAATAAGTGATTTCAGTTCCTACTTCTCCAGTATCTGTGTTTGCTGTTTTTTCAACCAGTAATGAAGGACTTGCTAATACGGTTACTTCATTGTCTGCCTGATCACTGACTTCTTTCTGGCTGTCAGCTGCCATTCCTGAAACTGAAACAGTGTTGATGACTGATCCATTAAGAACATCGCTGTTGGTAACAACATGCTGAGGTTTCGGCAATACTGTTAAACTGCTGCCAGTTGCAAGGTTACCAAGGTTAAGGTTCAATCCCACCAGTGCATCATTCAGTGTCACACCAGTAAGAGGAATGTTTCCGGTATTAGTCACTGTGATTGTATAAGTAATGGTATCTCCTTCAACATATGTTGTCTTGTCAGCTTCTTTTGTAACTGAGATTCCAGGTGTTCCTATGACTGTGACTGATTTGCTGTCAGAATCATTAAGTGATTGTTCTTCAAATCTGCCTGTTACATTGACTGTATTGTCAATGCTGCCGTTAAATAAATCACTTAAGAGAACTTGATATGGTATATTTAATAAAGTATATGTCTGTCCCGGATCAAGTGTGATGCCGTTAACAAGTAGTCCTCCTAATAAGGGGTCATTGACTGATACATCTGTTAAAGTTACATTTCCATTATTGGTGACTGTAATGGTATAAAGCACATTTTCACCAACTTCGTATGTATTTTTATCAGTCTGTTTTGAAACTGATATTGATGGGCTTCCCATGACATGAACTGTATATGAATCTGCTGCTTCATAAACTTCTTCATCAAAAGTAACTGTCGCTTTGGCATTATTGACAAATTCACCTGCTGTCAGGTCATCTAAAGTAAGAACGTGACTTAACCCGGTATCAAGAACATATGATTCTCCCTGAGCTAGATCAAAAGGTCCAAAGTCAATCAGTCCTAATGCTGGGTCACTTAATGTGATTCCGGTTAAATCAACATTTCCTGTGTTTAAAACAGTAAGTGTATAATTAACGGTATCTCCAACGAACCCACTAGAAACATCTGCTGTTTTAACTAATGTAATTGCTGGTTCTGCTGTAAAAATGATGACATGAACTGTTTCGGTGTCTGTGTCTGATATGGTTGTTTCAAATAAGTCTTTTATTCCATAGGTTCCGTAAGCAGTGGCATTATTAGTGAATTCTTCATTGCTGTAGTCTTCCGGAATCTGGAAAGTCGCTGTGAAAGTATGACTTTCTCCCGGTGCAAGTGTAACAAAATCATTAGCTGCTGTTGCATATCCGATTGTGCTGTCCTGTACATGAACATCAAATAAAGTGTGGTAAGTACTTGTGTTGGTTACTAAAAATGAATAAGTGACAATATCTTCAGGATTGAAAATACTCGAATCAGCTGTTTTGTCTAAACTGATTGTAGGAACACTGTTACCGAAATTAATCCAGTAATTATTGGTTCCGCTTCCTAAATTTCCTTCCTGTCCAACTCTTATTCTAGGATCTCTCTGTTCAACCGGATTGACAATGTATGTATCTCCGTTGACAATAAATGCTGTGATCATGGGCAGGTTATCTGTTCCTTCATCTGAGAGTGTAAATCCCCCTGCTCCTGGTGCCATCAAAAATAATCCTGATGACGATGTTTGTCCTGCAAAGGATGTCACAGGAGATCCATTCAGCGATAATCCTACATATGCAACTGAACCTGA
>JAFGUQ010000202.1 GCA_016938455.1 Clostridia bacterium | reverse complement strand
CCATCCTGTCTGGACATCTGGCTTTGCGTCCTTTCATTCCTGAAAGTTTGCCCTTTTTATTACTTTGTATTCATTTTGGGCCATAAAAATAGCCACTACTGTTTTAATATAGCGGCCGAACTATCCGATCTGGACTTCCATGCTTTGCGTCATCACATTCCTGTGATTTTGCCTTTTATATAATACTGATTTTAGAAAATTTGTCTATTTTCTTAATATTTCTAAAATTCTATTTAAGTGCAATTTACCCTAATTTGTTTATTTGTCTTTTGTATGTTTTCATTATATATAATCAAATATCAAAGTCAACCGAATTCAGGTTGTTTGACTAATTGGGCAATCTCATTGTGACTATTCAATAAAATAAGTTGCAAATAAGTCATTTTCTCATATAATGTTATATATATTATGTTAGAATACATCAAAGGAGTTTTGCATGAGAATCGTTTCAAAGTTCGGCGGAAGCAGTTTGGCCGATGCAAATCAAATAAGAAAAGTATGTGACATCATTGTTTCTAACACTGATCGGAAGCTGATTGTGGTTTCCGCACCTGGCAAACGCTTCAGAGATGACATAAAAGTAACTGACCTTCTTATATCACTTGCCAATACCCATTTACAAGGCATAGATGCTTCCTATGAATTCAAAGCAGTCATAAACCGTTTTAAATCCATTGCTGCTGATTTAAAGCTTGATGATGAGATCATTGATGAAATTTCAAAAGATATCTTTTCAAAATATAATGCTGACAGTTCCAACCGCGGTAAATATATGGATGCCATCAAAGCAAGCGGTGAAGATAACTGTGCGAAAATTGTCGCTAAGTATTTAAATACCATCGGTTATGATGCCGAGTATATAAATCCAGGATCTGCAGGTCTCGTTTTAAGTGATGAGTTCGGTAATGCATCGGTACTTCCTGAATCCTATGATAACCTTTCCAGATTGAATGATAATCCTTCAATTAAGATCTTCCCTGGATTCTTCGGTTATTCCATTCATGGCGATATCGTCACACTTCCAAGAGGTGGATCTGATGTGACAGGGTCAATTTTAGCAGCTGCTGTCTCAGCAGACATTTATGAAAACTTCACAGATGTGGATTCCGTTTTTTCAGTCAATCCGAACCTTGTTAAAAACCCTGCCCCCATCAATGATCTGACTTACAAGGAAATGCGTGAACTTTCGTATGCAGGTTTCAGTGTTTTTCATGAAGAAGCTTTAACCCCTGTTTACTACAAGGGAATTCCTGTTCACATTAAAAACACCAACAATCCGGAAGCAAAAGGAACTAAGATTCATAAGGACATCACTATAGAAGGCAGAAATCCTGTCACAGGAATTGCAGGAGACAAAGGTTTTTCAAGCATCTATATCAGAAAATATCTGATGAACAGAGAAATCGGTTTTACAAGAAAAGTTCTGCAGATTCTAGAAGAAGAAAGTATTCCTTATGAACATATCCCCTCGGGAATAGATGATATTTCAATCATTCTACGCAAAAAATTCCTGACAGCTGATACTGAAAGAAAAATAGTGAAACGCATAAAGAAACTTGGTACTGATGAAGTCTATGTTACTCATAATCAGGCATTAGTCATGATTGTTGGTGAAGGTTGTCTTGACACCACTGAAACATTTGCCAAAGCAAGCCGTGCTTTTGCTGATAACAATATCCTGGTGAAAATGGTTAATCAGGGTTCTTCCACAGTCAGCATCATGTTCGGTATGGATGAAAGGTATTATGAAGAAGCTATTGTTGCCTTATACAAAGCTTTCTATGCTTAAAAAAGAATTTCTTTTATCTTTTTAATATATTCCAAATATCTTGATGCCACCCAGGTGGCATTAAATGCATCATTCAGCCATGGAGTACATTCATATTTTTCATCTTCAATAGGTCTTGTCATCGGTTCAAGAATTCCTCTGTAATATTCAGTCTTCTGAAATTCATCATTCATTGCTGCTTTATCATTATTCTGATGAGCTTTTCTCAATTTTACTAGATGAAACAAAAAGCTCATGACAAGGTATCCATAATCAAATCTCATTTTTTCGATACCGACAGCTGCCTTTTCTCTTTCACTGCAACTGTTTGCTATATTTTCAATCATCAATTTTGCTTTTTCAAATAGTTCCATGGTTTCAACAAAT
>JAFGUQ010000201.1 GCA_016938455.1 Clostridia bacterium | reverse complement strand
GCAGGTAAATGGTGAGATTTTTCCTTTATATAAAAATGATATGTTGCAGTTTTCGGTTGTTTCTAATCCTGAGTTTTTAAAAGAGGGTGATGCTATTAATGATTTTTTAAAGCCTGACAGGGTTGTTCTTGGTGTTGATGAAGAAGGGGCTAAAGATATTTTGAGAGAGCTTTATGAACCTTTCTGCAGGAAAAAAGACAGGATAATATTTATGTCTGTCAGATCTGCTGAAATGACAAAATATGCTGCTAATTCTATGCTTGCTACCAGAATATCCTTTATGAATGAACTTTCAAGGCTTTGTGAGAAAGTTGGTGCTGATATTCATGAAGTTAGAACTGGTATTGGTAGTGATTCAAGGATTGGTAATGCTTTTTTATTTCCAGGTTGTGGTTATGGTGGGTCATGTTTTCCAAAAGATGTTAAAGCTATTATCAGGACTGCACATAGTAATGGTATGAATCTTAAACTTCTTGAAGCTGTTGAAAAAGTCAATGATGAGCAGAAAGAGATTGTTTTTCAGAAAGTCTTTGATAGATTTAATGGTGAGCTTGAAGGAAAAACATTTGGTATATGGGGACTTTCTTTTAAACCTAAGACTGATGATATGAGGGAAGCTCCATCGAGAGTTATTATTGGTAAGATTATTGAATGTGGTGGAAAAGTGAAAGTGTTTGATCCTGAAGCTATGGATGAGGCGAAACGGATTTTTGCAGATAATCCTGATATTGAATATTGTGAAAATATGTATGATGCGTGTAAAGATTCAAATGCACTTATATTAGTTACTGAGTGGATGGAGTTCAGGACTCCTGATTTTGACAAAATAAAGACTCTATTAAAAGAGCCAGTGATATTTGACGGAAGAAATCAGTATAATCCGGAAAGAACAAGAAAAAGAGGTTTTGAGTATTATTGTATTGGAAGAAAGGGTGAAGTGGTGAAGTAGTGAGATGGTGAAATAGTGAAATAGTGAAATAGTGAAGTGGTGAGATAGGTGAAAGATAGAAGAATAGAAGATGTAAATGTTTAAAAT
>JAFGUQ010000200.1 GCA_016938455.1 Clostridia bacterium | reverse complement strand
GTGAAAAATTTATGAGAAGAACTGTTCCCGGACTTGACAAGAAGCGGTCATCCTATTAAACTATATAAGTATCATTTTGGGATGTCGCCAAGCTGGTAAGGCAGCGGACTCTGACTCCGTTATTCGTGGGTTCAAATCCTTCCATCCCAGCCAACAGAAGCACTTTGTTAAAAGTGCTTTTTTGTTATGGTAAAAATCTTTACCAACTGCTGAAAATATTGTAAACTAAAATGGCCAGGTCAAAAAAAAGATGAAGGGAAAATCAATTGAAAATAAAAGAACTGTTTGGCGTTGATCCAAAACTTGAAAACACTGCACTTGAATCCATCAGTGAAGCAGATAATGAAATAATGACTACTAATATAAAAAGAGCAGTAGCCATTGCATTATTGATGATTGTATTTGAATTCCTTCTGATTGTTTTTTATGATATGAGACAGCTGCTTTTCAGGCAGAACCATTCTATTGCAGAATATTCTTACTTAATTCTTCATCTGCTGATTATGATGACCTGTATAATCAATATCTTACTGCTGGTAAGAATAAGAAAAAGTCATATGCCCAGAACAGAAAAAATGAAAAAATATGAGAGTATCCTTTTTCTCACACCGACACTGATTATGATATGTCTGGCATTTATTTGTGCTCTTGATCAGCAAAAGACAGGTTCCATCTCAGTTTATACTGTTAATACGATAATTGTATGTGCTCTGATCTACCAGAAACCACCAAGAAACATCATTTCCTTTTTCATTCCTTTTGTTGTTTTCGTTGCCGGTCTGATTGTATTTCAATCTGATGAGCAGTTGATGATGACAAATATCATCAACGGATCCATCTTCTTCATTAGTGTAATCATCATTTCCACTTTCTTTTACTATAATTTCTTTAACAGCACTTTAAGAGGAGTCCTGTTAAAAGAAGCAAACATAAAACTTGAAGAAAGTTCAAATGTGGACTCATTGACAGGACTTTACAACCGCAGATATCTGAACCTGATCATGAAAAGAGAACTGAACTACATGAAAAGGTATCAGGAGACCTGTGTCATCTTATTAATCGATATTGATGATTTTAAAGCGGTCAATGATACTTACGGACATCCGGCTGGAGACAAGGTGCTGGTTGAGCTCTCATCGATTTTGAAACAGGCCATCAGAGAATCTGACTTACCGATAAGATGGGGTGGTGAGGAATTTATGCTGATGCTTTTTAAATGTGAAGCCAGGAAAATCACTCCAATGGTGGAAAGGCTGTTAGAGTATATAAGAAAATATCAGTTCACGATTGATCATCATAGGAAAATCAGTTTATCAGTCAGTATCGGAATCAGTCAGTTGAGCGGTTATGCCGATGATGATTTTAATAAAGCATATGAGAAAGCTGACCATGCGCTTTATAAAGCAAAGAGAACCGGTAAAGACAGAATGATTGTCACCGGATGAGGTTATATGAACATGACAGATAAACTTATGAAAGTGGTCTTGGAAGCAGATTTTTCTGGAAGAATTCTGATCAGAAACAATGAAAAAACGCTATTTGACTATTCAGGCGGGTTTGCGGACCGAACCATGAAAAAACTGATCGGCCGCGATACACTGTTCGGCATTGCCTCAGGAACCAAGTTCCTGACAGCGCTTGCACTCGGGAAACTGATAGAAGAACATAAGATATCACTGGATACAAAAGCTTTTTCCATCTTTGATCCTGGAAAGGTTTCCTATGATAAAGAAATCACATTGAGACAACTGCTGAATCATACTTCCGGTATGCCGGATTATCTTGATGAATCACTTTTCCCTGACATGGACAATATTGAACTTACCATCAGTAATGACAGACTGATTTCCCCAAAAGACTATCTTCCGTTATTTCCTGACACTCCAATGGTCCATACTCCCGGAGAGCGGTTCATTTACAATAACGGGGCTTTTGTATATCTTGCTATTATAATTGAAGAGCTAAGCGGCATGTCATATAAAGATTACATTAATCATCAGTTAATGAAACCTCTTGGTATAGAAAGAAGCGGAGTATACTCATTTGCTGAGCTGCCATCTGACTGTGCCATTGGTTACATACAGGATGGGAAGAACTGGATCAGCAACATATCAAAACTGCCTTATCAGGCAGGTGGAGATGGAGGGGCATGGATGTCAGCCGAGGATATGTGTGTTATCTGGAAATCTTTTTTAAATGGAAGAATTTTAAGCAGTAAGTTGACAGAAGAATTTCTGACTCCTTATATCATCGCCAATAAAGAAAGAGAAATCTATTATGGATTAGGCCTGTGGCTGCAGAAGATCAAAGAGGCATATCTTCCATATATCGTCGGCAGTGATGCAGGTATCTCATTCAAAAGCAGTTACAACAGTGCGACAAATGGATATAAATTTGCAGTTTCCAATACTTCAGAAGGACTTTTCGAAATTATTAATGAGATTAATCAGGTTGAAGTGTAAAGAACAGCAATTAAGGTCAAGAAACAGAATCAATACTCATGTTATCCTTGATGCGGAGGTAAAACATGGAACAATTTGAAATCATCAGTGCAGTATCAAAAATGCAGGAATATATGGAAAATCATCTTAACAGTCCCATCACATTAAGAGAGCTTTCCAGAGCAGCAGGCTATTCACAATGGCATTCAGGAAGAATATTCAAGGAACATACCGGTAAAACTCCTTTTGAGTACCTGAGGAGTCTGCGGCTGAGCAAAGCGGCGCTTGTCCTTAGAGATCATCAGCCAAAAGTGATCGATGTGGCTTTTGATTTTGTTTTTGATACACATGAGGGTTTTACCAGAGCATTCATCAGGGAGTTTGGGATCTCACCTAAAAAATACAGCCGTCATCCTGAACCGATTAAGCTCTTCATGCCTGTCAGTATCCGTGATTATTACCTTACATTGCAAAAAGGAGAAAAAATAATGTCAGAAAAGAAAGTGATACCTGTTTTCGTACAGGTGGTGGAAAGACCGGAAAGAAAAGCGATTATAAAAAGAGGAGTGAAAGCGACTCATTACTTTGAATACTGTGAAGAGGTCGGATGTGATGTCTGGGGGATGCTTGTCAGTGTCAAAGAGGCCATGTATGAACCTGCGGGCATGTGGCTTCCTGAGAACATGATTAAAAAGGGAACTTCTTTATATGTACAAGGAGTCGAAGTGTCAAAAGATTATAGCGGAATCATACCGGAAGGTTATGAACTGATTGATTTACCTGCTTGCAAGATGATGGTCTTTCAGGGTGAACCCTTTGAAGATGAGAAATTCAGTGATGCCATTGAAGATGTATGGGATGTCATGAAGAAATATGATCCGAAAGTCTACGGTTTTGAATGGGCGGATGACCTGTCACCTAGAATACAGCTGGAACCTCAGGGTTACAGAGGATATATTGAAGCACGACCAGTCAGACAATTGAATAAATAAAGAACCGAAACACACCTTTATGGTGTGTTTTCATATGAAGAGGAAGAAGACACATCAACCCCTTTTACATGGTTTTTGTAATAACCGGTTTGCTCTTGGTATGGTTACTCTCAATCAGGTCCAAGATAATGATCAGTTCTTCTTCGACAAGTGTGCCAGTACAAGAAGCAGGTTCTTTCTGCCTTCCGGGGAGAATTTCCTGACAGATTCCAAGCAAATGCAACTTAATCGCTTCATAGGGTTTGAAAAGTGATAACAGTGCTGTTTCATTTGTCATAAATCCAATCAGTGCCATGATTTTACCTTGAGAGTCACAAACAAGTGAGAAATTTGCATATTCTGTATCTTATTTAATGTGAAGATGACAAACCTTTACTTGACAGATAAATTTATAAAGAAGTAGTATGTAAGTACAGAACTAATGAAATCAAGAAAAGGATGATGAAAAATGGCAGAAATTAAATATGAAATCGTAAATAAAATAGCAATCTTATCTGAAAGAGGTGACTATACCAAAGAGCTGAATAAAATCAGCTGGAATGACAGACCCGCAAAGTTTGATATACGGGAATGGAATCATGAAACTGAAAGAATGGGTAAAGGCGTCACATTGACAGAAGATGAAGTCATCGCTTTAAGAGAAGCACTTAATGCCCTTGATCTTTAAGAACAAACAGTAATATTTTTATATAAAGCAGCAGAATGTAACCTTCATGATATTATTATTTTATTAACATAGAATAGGCAGGTACTGTTAATGGATAATCAGGTTGAAAGTAATGAGCTGAGAAAAGCAGTTGTATGGAAAGCAAAAAGAATGAGCCGCAGGAACATACTTCTGATTGTTTTTTCTGTACTGATTTCAGCTTTTCTTATCTATATTCTGCTGACTCAAAAAACAGGTATAGAGGAATATGTGAATCCGCCTGTCCAGATAGATCAGATTCAACATTCAATGATTGAATATGAGGGAAAGTTCGGACCTGTTGATATGACATTGCTTGCGGAATATTCCATCAGCGGAGTAGTAAGAAGCAAAAAGAACTATCAGATTGATACTGCTTCCATGGTATCACCGATGGATCTGGTTCTTGCATGGGGGAATCTCAACAGTGAGAGTGTTAAAAACGATATTACCTTCTCGCAGTCAGGAAGATGGTATTATTATCATGTTAAGAATAATGCAGATGTCACATTGAATGATGTGATGATGCAATCATCAAATACTCATATTATTCCTGAAAATGACAGCATTCTGAAACAGCTAAGAAAGATAAAAGAAAAAGATTTAATAGAACTGAAAGGGTATCTTGTCAGTGTGCAGCTGTTCGAAGGCGAAACACCGTGGACCTCAAGTCTTACTAGAAATGACTCAGGGGATAAGTCCTGCGAAATCATGTATGTCACAGAAGTCAATATAAAATAGATTACAGAGAATTGCTGTTCACTTTAAATTTCTCATTACATTTTG
>JAFGUQ010000199.1 GCA_016938455.1 Clostridia bacterium | reverse complement strand
AGCTGGTCAATTTTCCTGTTACCTTCTGCCGGCCATGATCTCCACTGATATCCGTATACAGGTCCAAGGTTACCATCTTTATCAGCCCATTCATCCCATATACGCACTCCATTGTCATTCAGGTACTTAACATTAGTGTCCCCTGCAATAAACCAAAGCAATTCATGTATAATTGATCTGAGATGCAATTTTTTTGTTGTCAGCAGCGGGAATCCTTCTTCAAGGTTGAATCTCATCTGGTAACCAAATATGCTAATAGTTCCAGTTCCTGTCCTGTCTTGTTTTTTAGTTCCTGTTTTCAGCACATGATCAAGAAGCCCTAGATATTGCTTCATCCTATTGTTTTTTCTTCTTCCTCTTGTCTAATTCATCACGGATAGCAGCTGCCTGCTCATAATCTTCTGTTTTAACAGCCTCATCAATCATTTTATATAGCTCCTCATCGGAATATTTTTCAAACCTGCCACCCGCTTCTTCAATGTCATTATCTTCCACAATCCTGTCTGACACTTCAGTTTCTGAAGGAGCATTGGTCAATTGTGCCCTTTCAAGTATCTCTTCATCAATATAAATAGGGCATCCAAACCTTAATGCTATTGCTACTGCATCGGAAGTCCTGCTGTCAATAGAATACTCCTTTTCGCCATTATTGCATATAAGCCTTGAAAAGAAGACACCTTCTTCAAGTTTGTGTATTATAACTTCTATTACTGTAATATCAAACTGATCGGCAATAATCTTTATCAGATCATGAGTTAGAGGCCTGGGTGGTTCAAGATTTTCAAGTTTGATGACAATGGCCTGAGCTTCAAAGCCTCCAATAATTATTGGGATCCTCCTTTCTCCATTCTCTTCTATCAATATCAGCGCATAGGCTCCCGATTGAGTCTGGCTGTATGATATTCCCATTACCTTAAGCTTTACTCTCCTCATAATATATAGTTATGTGCCTATAAAAAAGGTCATCATCTTACCATCCATCCAACAAATATAAAGATAATAGAAGTATCTGTACAGGAAAAAATTTCTTTTTAGATCATAAATAAAAAATCAGGCTTACAGGTTTGATAATAACTGAAATTATATATCTTTGCAGTCCGAAAATTAATCCGCCTGAGTGCATATGAAGTTATATGATCTTTCTCATATACGCCTCACGGAGTAACTTAAAAGAGAAGAAATGTACGCAATAGTTGAGATTGCAGGACAGCAGTTTAAAGTAGAAAAGGGAAAGAAAATATTTGTCCACCGCCTTGATGAAGAAAACGGGGCAACAGTAGAATTTGACAGGGTCCTTTTAATAGATGATGACGGCAAGATCACAATAGGTGAACCTGTGATAAATGATGCAATTGTTGAAGGGAAGGTCCTTGATCAGGTTAAGGGTGATAAGGTGATGGTCTTCAAGAAAAAAAGAAGAAAAGGCTACCGTGTAAAAAAAGGCCATCGTCAGAAATTTTCGCAGATTGAAATATTAAGTATCAACGAAAAGAGAAAGCCCAAAAAAGAAACTGAGAAGAAAGAAGAAGCAGCACCGGTAAAAGCCAGTGCTACAGAAGAGAAAAAGAGTACAGAAAAGAAAACTGCCGT
>JAFGUQ010000198.1 GCA_016938455.1 Clostridia bacterium | reverse complement strand
TCTCCAACGCTGTATCCAGGGAAATTATAGTGATGCATATATCTGTTTTCAGTAGCAGTTTCATCAAGTCCATCCAGTCTCTGTACATCGCTCATTGAACTTAAAGTAACCACTGAAAGAACCTGAGTCTGTCCCCTCTGGAATAAACCGGAGCCATGAGTTCTTGGAAGCACTCCTACTTCTGAGTATAATTCTCTTATCTGATCAAGTGATCTCCCATCGACTCTCTTTGCTTCATTGAAAATATAATTTCTGACCACTTTCTTTTCAAGTTTATAGATACAATCTCCAAGTACACTTGGAGTTTCTTTATATTTTTCTCCAAAAGCTTCTTTTACCTTAGCTTTCAATGCCATCAGGTTTTCGTCTCTTTTGGTTTTATCATCTTCTAAAACGCCTTTTTTCATGTCTTCAATAGCAAATGCTTCAATTTCTTCATAAACTTCCTTAGGTACATCATTTGACTGATAAGCAAATTTAGGTTTCCCAATCTGCTTTTGAATATCTATGATGAAATCGCACATGCTCTGAATTTCCTTATGTCCATCAAGTAATGCATTGAACAGTACATCATCAGGTACTTCGTTTGCTCCGGCTTCAATCATGCAGATTTTATCTTTTGTTCCCGCCAGAGTCACATACATATCTGATGCTTCTCTTTCTTCGACATTTGGGTTCAATACCACTTTCCCATCTACAAGACCAATTGCCACTCCTGCAATCGGACCACCGAAAGGAATATCTGAAATGGTAACTGCCAGTGAAGCACCGATCATTGCTACTATTTCAGGTTGAAAATCCTGTTCAACTGACATGACAGTACAAATAATTGCTACTTCATTTCTGATATCATCAGGGAAAAGAGGTCTCATCGGTCTGTCAATGACTCGTGAAGTCAACACAGCTGCATCAGATGATTTTCCTTCTCTCTTTTTATATCCTCCTGGAATTTTACCGACTGAATACATTCTTTCTTCATAATCGATAATGAGCGGGAAATAGTCAATTCCCTCTCTTGGTTCTGATCCTGCAGTGGCTGTACATAATACAGTAGTGTCTCCATATTTAAGCAGACAAGATCCATTGGCAAGCTGTGCATGTTTCCCGGTTTCTACAATCAGTTCCTTGCCGGCAAACATTGTTTTAAAAATTTTATGATTTTCGTGCATGTTATTCTCCTTTCAAGATTAACGAGGTTATGGGAGAAATATATGACAGTAGAAAACAAAAACACAAACCTTACATAAGGTTCAAGCTTTTGTTTTCGTGTACTTTCTATATTTCTTTCCCATAGCCTGCTTTCAATAATTATTTATCTATAAAAGAGTACGGTGGAATATCCACCGTAACCCATTTATTTTCTTAATCCTAATTTATCTATGATTGCACGATATCTTTCGACATCTTTCTTCGTCAGATATTTCAGCAATCCACGTCTCTGTCCAACCATTTTCAACAATCCTCTTCTGGAATGATGATCTTTTTTATGAATCTTAAGATGTTCATTCAAATGGTTGATTCTTTCAGTCAGAATAGCAATCTGCACTTCTGGTGAACCTGTGTCGCTATCATGTAGCTTGTACTTTTCAATAACTTCCTGTTTTAAAACTTTGTCCATTTTCTTTCTCCTTCATTTCTAATCGCCTGTATGCCATGTATAAGGTTGGAGTTTCCATTAAACTTAGCATAAGGTTACCGGTTTAATATTTTAGCATATTGACATGCTCTTGTCAATTCATAAGTATTATACCATTAATCATTTCCAATTACCATATTTTACTTTGCGTAAATGGAATAGATCACTTTTTCAGAGAGCTTGACCGGCAGCACTCTGAACAGAAATTTAAACACCTTATATTTCAACCCGACAGTGACTGCTACCGGTGGATTCTTACTCCTTAGAATTTTCTCTACTGATTTGGCAATGATGACAGGATCTCCTCCTGTTCTTTCGTCATGTTCCATGACACTGATTGAGTTCTTGAATCGTTCACTATATGCAGATTGTCCATCTGACTGTATTGTGATTTGTCTGCTGTCAGTGAAACTTGTTTTCAGATCACCCGGTTCCACAAGAGTCACTTTAATTCCAAATGGTTTCACTTCATTTCTGAGTGCTTTTGAATAAGCCAGTAAAGAAGCCTTGCAGGCAGAGTACATGGCCTGAAAAGGAATGGAAACATATCCCGCTACCGAACCGATATTAATGATCTGCCCTTTCCCCTGCATCCTGAAAACTGGTAATAGCTGATTGGTCATTCTGACAGCTCCAAAAAAATTGACATTGAACTGCGCCTGCATTTCTTTATCACTTGTATCTTCTATGGCACCTGCAATCCCGAATCCTGCATTGTTGATGAGCACATCAATTCGTTGATAGGTGTCAATAGTATATGAAACGGCTTCACTGATGGTGTCAGGTTTTGTAACATCCAGTGTCACCATCAAAATACTGCCTTGGCCAACTTTTTCCTCCTGTTTAACCACATCATGTCTTGTTGTAGCTACAACAGTATGCCCTTTTGCTGCCAGGTATTCTGCACATGATCTGCCTATTCCGGAAGAACCGCCTGTAATGAAAATCACTTTCTTATCCATCATTCCCTCTTCTCTGTCTTTAAGTATAATTCATTATACTTTGAATATATACCTTCTATTATTAAAATTTGATTAAGATTTTATTAGTAGGTAGTAAATTGCATTGTTGTTAAAATGCAGTTGTGATAGACTCAACCCATCAACACAGAAAGTGAGTATATTAACATGGACATATTTGAAAAGTGCAGGAATTTCACCAGAGCAAAAGATGCGATGGCAGCAGGAATATATCCCTATTTTCATGCGCTTGAAAGCAAGCAGGATACCGAGGTCATCATGGGAGGCAAAAAAACAATCATGCTTGGTTCCAATAATTATTTAGGACTTACTTCCAACCCTCGTTGTATTGAAGCAGCTAAAAAAGCACTGGACCAATATGGAACAGGCTGTTCGGGATCCAGATTTCTTAACGGAACACTGGTGCTTCATCTTGAACTGGAAAAGCAGCTGGCAGAATTTGTGCATAAAGATTCAGCACTTACATTCAGCACAGGTTTTCAGACCAACCTTGGAATTATTTCATCCATTGTCACCAAAGGTGATTATATTTTAAGCGACAGAGAAAATCATGCCAGTATTGTTGACGGATGCAGGTTGTCGTTTGCGAAGACTTTGAAGTTCAGACATAATGATATGGAAGACCTTGAATGTCTCCTTTCTAAAATACCTGAAGAAAACGGAATACTGATTATTTCAGATGGTGTCTTCAGCATGGGAGGAGAAATATGCAATCTTCCTAAACTGGTTGAATTGAAAAAGAAATATGGTGCCAGGCTGCTGATTGACGATGCTCATGCTTTTGGTATGATCGGCGAAGGAGGAAGAGGAACCGCTTCCTATTTCGGTCTTGAAGATGAAGTAGATATCATCATGAGTACTTTTTCAAAATCACTGGCAAGTCTAGGCGGTTTCATTGCTGCCAGTGAGCAGGTCATCCATTATGTCAAACATTTTTCTCGTCCGTTTATATTCAGTGCCTCTATCCCTCCTGCCAATGCAGCAGTCGCACTCGAAGCTTTGAATATTTTGAAAGAACATCCGGAAATTGTTCGCAATCTTCAGGATAATGCAGACTATATGAGAGAAGGATTCAAAAAGAGAAACATTCTTATAGGAGACAGCACCACTGCGGTCATTCCAGTCATGACATATAACACTGATAGAACCTTCATCATCACAAAAATGCTGCTTGAAGCAGGTGTGTATGTGAATCCGGTCATCGCTCCAGCCGTACAGGAAGGTGAATGTCTGTTACGTACCAGTTACACAGCCACTCATACAAAAGATCAGTTAGACAGAGCACTTGATATCTTTGAAAAAGTGTTCAGGCAGGCAGAGGAGCTTGGTATTTAATCCATGCTCCTGATTTTAAGATACATATCTTCAAAAATCTGATTTCTGTTCAGTTTATAGGCCACATCAATAAAATGACGCCTTTCGTCAAATGAGTACATGCAGTTCCTGTTCAACACAGGACTATGTACTTTTTTTGTCAGCACCCATTGACTGTTAATCAGATAAGCAATGGCGGAAATATCCCAGATGACACGTGTCATGAAAGGTTTTTTTGATACTGCCTCTTCCACAATGTCAACCAATGCTCCTGCAATAGCAGAGCTGCCCATACAAGCCCGTAATTCAGGCACTCCCACCATTAAATGAGAAGCTACTGACCAGCATGGTATCTGCACCAGCTCAACCCCGCTGTCAAATAAGACGCAGGAAGCTTCATAGTCCTGCATAAGGTTAAACTCTCTTCCGCTTGGATATGAAAAATCATTTCCTCCCAGCCAGACAACTTTAATGTTCTTTATGATATCCGGTGCAATGGTAATCGCACTTGATATATTGGTTGGAGCTCCAATGGATGCCACATGAAGTCTGTGTTCAGGTGTGTATGTCCTGGCTCTTTTTATCAGGTCATGAACTGCTTCATTTTCACAAGGTGTCTCCCCCATGTAGCGGTCAGATCCCTTGAAGACAAATCCGTCAATCTTTTTATTCATCAATGTCAGCAATCTGACAATTTCATCATAGCTTCTTTCCATACCGTCTTTTGGATTATTCGATCTCTCATTATGAAAAGGTGCTGCATACACTGCTTTTACATCAAGCTCTTTTGAGAGCAGTGCGTAAACAAGGGCAAACTGATCGTCTACCTCGTTATATGTATCTGTATCAAGTACCATATCAATTCTGTTCATTTTCTTTTCCCCCTGTTTAGAAGTATATAAAAAGTATACCACATTGCTGTGGTATACTCTGTTTTTATGTTGTTAATTTTTTCTTTAAATGTTCTCGTTTTTTCCACATCATCCAAAGCGGTGTCGCAATGAAAATGGAGGAATACGATCCGCTTGTCAATCCGATGATCAACGGGAAAGCGAATTGCTTGATTGATCCGACATTGAATATCACGGCAAAGACATAAAGGATGATAATCGTCATCAATGTTGTCAGCAGTGTATTAATGGTTCTTGGCAATGACTGATTGATTGAGGTGTTAACCAGTGTCTCAATGTCTGACTTATGCATGATCCCGGTGTTTTCACGTACTCGGTCATAGATGACAATCGTATCATTCATCGAATACCCTATAATAGTCAGTATCGCTGCAATGAATATCTCATTGACAGGAATGTTAAACACAGTATAGACAGCAAGCATGATCAGCGCATCATGCAGTAAAGCAATGATTCCGCATAGAGCCGCTGCAAGTCCTGACATGACTCTGAATCTCAGCCATACATACAGTACGATCAGTACGATGGCAATGGCTGCTGCAGACAAAGCTTTGTTTCTCATTTCTGTACCGATGAAAGGTTCAACAGACTGAATCTGAATATCAGCTCCTGCTACAGCAAGACCAGAATTAGTCAGTTCATCTATAATCATGTTTTTCTCATCAGATGTCAGCGTATTCGTTTTTGATACCTTGACTGACAAGAGAGAAATCGTATTGGCATTATCTTCTGGATTATAGGTGGTTTCTTTCTGTAATGTCAGATCCTTCCCGACAAGACTTTCTAGGTTGGCTTCAACCGCTCCCTGATCATAGTCATTATTGACCATTTCCAGTTTGATGATTGTTCCGCCTTCGAATTGGATGTCCCAGTTAAAACCTCCATTTATGATATAAAACAGGACACCTATTAATATTAAAGCTATTGATAATATAAAGAAGTATTTTCTTTTTCCAATAATGTCTATCATTTTAATACCTCCTTTACTGAATAGAACCATTTTTTCCTCAAGAATTTAATTGATGAAAATCCTTTAAGAAGATATTTCGAGACCATA
>JAFGUQ010000197.1 GCA_016938455.1 Clostridia bacterium | reverse complement strand
TGTATCTACCAAAGGTCGCAAATGTAATATCACTAAGTTCCTTGCTATCTGAATATGTGAAAATGTAATCACTATCCTTCAACCATCTAATATACTCGGAAGCTCTTTTAAAATTCTCAGTTAACAATGTGTTTTCAAATTGTTTACTATATGGATTAAACCCGATAGCTGCTTGTCGCTCAGGATTGAAATAGCAGCCAAAGGCTCTATAAACATCCAAGAATTCTTCATCATAATTGCGAAAACTGCTCTTTATGAAGCTTACATATATATCTTTCGCTTTTGCAACTCTGGCGAACTCTGTGAATTCATCAATTGTCTCCGGAACTTTAAAATTCAGTTCCTGCAGCACTTCATAGTTATAATTTCTATAATCATAGCTTGAATAAACGGCAACTGGAATTCCATATATAAACCCGTTTTGGTTCTGCATCAAGCTTAACCCTGCATCATAATCCTGACCATTGAAGTTGATGTTTTTCAAATAGTCATCAAGTGGTAAAAAACAGTTTGCATCAACAAAGCTCCCAAAGTCATCATTATAATCCATATATACGATTCCATTAAAATCTGTCTGTTTAAAATAATTGTCGATATTCTTATCTGATTCATCATAAAAAATTAAATTGACTTTATAATTGAACTGATTAAAGATAAATTCTTTCCATTGCTCTACTTCCACCTCTGTCATTCTGTTTGGTTCCTTAGGTGCACCGATATAGATGTTGATTACATCATCATTTGTATCGTTTTGTAGTGCAGAGATGGAAGTTATATCAGAAGGATCATCGATTTCATGGTTTTCTTCATCCGATGTCATTGGAGTTGAGACAATAGATGGTTTTGAAATCTCTTCTGCTTTATCACAACCAAAAAGCAGCAACAGGGTTATAATTAAAAGTGAAGTGATGATTGTTTTTTTCATGATTCCCCTCCAGTTTTTAATTTATCCAGAATATGTGAATTTAATTTCTGTAAATATTCATCCATGTTGAATCCTCTTGTCTTGTCCTTATATAATGTGATGAGTTCATCAATATCAGTATCCTTTTTCAATACGTCATAGATGATATAATGTTTCATTTCTTCACTTGCCGGTAAATAATCCAGTGAAAGTGTTCCGTCACAATAAGCTAGAGATTCATACAGCATTTCATCATCAAGTAATTTAAACTTTTCATTCAGCAAACTTTTTGTTTCAGGAGAATATATTTGATTACTTGCTTTTTTATCCCTATAAATCACCTCTTCGATTCCTGTATCAAATGAAACTGAAATTGAAGGAATCACGATTTTTGTCCCATTCTTCTCAAAACTGTTCACATAGATTACTGAATCTATCTCGTCATAATGGTACCCTTTTATTCCATAGCAGAGTGCTTTCTGAAACTCAGGATTGATAAATAAATCCTCAAACATGAATCTCATCAGAGAATCAATACCTTGTGTATTCTTTAGAACAGCAAATCCGCATACAGATGGCTCACAGTAGACCAGATGATTACTTTGACTTCCTTTAAGGTATAAACCAAGATCAACCTCTTCAAATTTCAAATCATATCCTGCAGGTTCCACTATATATGAAGCAATCTTGATTTCTTCTTGTTTCATTCCCTCTTCAATTCTTAGAATGTATCCCATTTCCTCTAACCATTTTATGTAATTGACTGCTTCTTTAAATTCACTTTTTAAAAAGGTGTCTTCAAATTGCTTTGTTTTTGGATTATATACTGTATACTTTAGATTCCTCCCGTCAAAATAACAGCCATAAGAAAGCATGATGTCAGTAAACAATGTGAAAGGATCACGAATATTATCATTGAAGCCTGAGATATAAATACCATCATCTTTTAAAATTGAAGCAAGAAGTGTAAACTCATCAATCGTTTCAGGCGGAGAGATACCATAGCTTTCTAATAATGTTTTATCGTATTGCCTTGCATAAAAAGGTGATAAACGGTATGAAGTTGGAATTCCATATAAATTACCATTATTATCCATAAATCTGCTTAATCCACTCTGATAATCTTTGTTATTGAAAGTATAATCTAAGATATACTCATTCAACGGAATAATCACTCCTTTTTCCAGATATTTCAAAAAAGCCCCTTCGAATGGTAAATAAACAAACCCGTTAAAATCAGTCTGCTCAAATTCTTTAATGAAATCATCACTGTTTACATTAAAATAAATGAGGTTAATGTGATAGCCAAAGGTTTCTTCAATGTATTTTTCCCATTCTTCTTGATGGGTCATAACCCCAAACATACTAGGGTAATAAAGGTTAATTTCTTCACCTATTTCAATCTCTGCTTTAATGGATGGAGGTATATCAGATGTTTCTAAATATTGACATCCAGTTGTCAGCAATAACAAGCCTATCAATATCATTATCTTCAGTTTACCCATATTTATCCTCCAAATAAGTGAACCTTGAATATTTCATTTGCTATTTTATGAATATAGAAAACAGTAATAATTATGTACATTTCTCATCCATATCATTTCATGTTACTATATCATCGTGAAATTTTCTCTTTTTTTGGCAGCCCTGATTTTAATTATACATAAATCTAGGTATATGACCAGTGAATGAGACAAAAGTTCACAATTTATTTACATTTTGATTATTCATTCAATGATTGATAAATTATCATATAGATGCTATAATTTTTTTCATGTCATTACTTTATGTGCCCATAGCTCAGTAGGATAGAGCGGCAGTTTCCTAAACTGTAGGCCGTTGGTTCGAATCCAATTGGGCACACCAGCAGATAGTAAAAGTCACTTCATTGCTGAAGTGACTTTCATATATTCAAGAGAGTAAGATTATGCTGCTTTTTTTGCTTTGGATTTGGAGTAGACATCAAAAGCTACTGCGGTTAACAATACCAGGCCTTTGATAATATCCTGCCAGAAAATACTAAGTCCCATGATGGACATCCCATTATTTAAAATACCCATGATGAAAGCACCGATGATAGCACCAATGACAGTTCCCACACCACCTGCTGCACTGGCACCGCCAATGAAACAAGCGGCGATGGCATCAAGCTCAAAACCCATTCCCGCTGTTGGTGAAGCTGCATTTAAACGGCCTGCAAAGACAATTCCAGCTACAGCTGCCATTAATCCCATGTTGGCATAAACCCAGAAAAGAACCCGTTTTGTCTTGACTCCGGAAAGTGCTGCTGCTTTCTGATTTCCACCTAATGCATAAATATGTCTTCCTGCAACTGTTTTAATGGTAATGAATGAATAGATTCCGATTAACACTGCTAATATAATCAGCACAATCGGCAGTCCGTCATCTCTTGATAACCAGTACATGAATAAATTGATGATGGCTACAATGGATGCAGTCTTTAAAACGAAAAGGTAAAACGGCGAAATTTCAAAGTTATTTCTCTTTTTCTTGCTTCTGCTCAATATCATGACAACGGTATAAACTATCGAAAAAAGAACTCCGATGATAATCGTGGTTAAATGTAATCCGCTATCTGCTCCGCCAATAAAATCCGGCACAACACTAGAAGCGATTTTAACATACAGATCTGGAAGTGCAATGGTTTCACCTTCAAGAATCAAGTTATTCAAACCTCTGAAGACAAGCATACCTGCCAGTGTGACAATGAATGATGGTATCTTGACATAGGCTATCCAGAAACCTTGCCACATCCCCGCTAAAGTACCAAACACAAGGCCCAATACAATGGCAATTGCAGGTGGTAATCCCATTTTTACACTGAAAAGTGCAGACAATGCACTGACAAAAGCAACAAGTGCTCCTACAGAAAGGTCAATATTACCTCCACTGATAATCAAAAGTACCATCCCGATAGCCAGAATCAGAATATAACTGTTCTGATAAATAAGTTTTGATACATTTCTTGGCTTCAACAAAATCCCTTTAGTCAATATCTGAAATATGATCATGATTGCAATCAATGCTATTAACATGGCATATTGCCTCATATTCGACCTCATGGCAGTCTTCGCCCGTTCAAAATTCTTTGCAAAAAACACTTTTACATTTCCCATAATAATTCCCCTCTACATCGTTACTTCTTGCTTGTTGGTGCTCTGGATGATACAGCGCATAATACTTTCCTGGCTGGCATCCTCTATTTTTAGTTCGCCAACAATTTTTCCTTCATTAATAACATATATACGATCACACATTCCCAGTATCTCAGGAAGTTCTGATGAAATCATGACAACGCTTTTACCTTCAGCAACCAGTTGATTGATAATGGTATAAATTTCAAATTTGGCTCCTACATCAATTCCTCGGGTAGGTTCATCCAGCATCAATACATCCGGTTCTGCAAAAATCCATTTGCTGATGACAACTTTCTGCTGATTCCCACCTGACAAATCGCTTGCTTTCTGAAAAATACTTGATGACTTGATATTAAGCTTTTTCCTGTAATTAAGCGCGACAAGCATCTCCTCATGCTCATCAACAACCATGTTCCTGCTTATTTTCTTTAATCCTGCTAACGAGATATTTCTTTTGATATCATCAATCAGAATAAGCCCCGCATTTTTTCTATCCTCAGTAAGGTACGCTACTCCATTTTCAATAGCCTGACTTACATTATGAAAAAACACCTCTTCTCCATCTTTATAGATTCTACCGCTGATCTTTTTACCATAGGATTTTCCGAAGATGCTCATGGCAAGTTCAGTACGACCGGCACCCATTAATCCAGCCAGTCCGACAACTTCGCCTTTTCTTACATTGAAACTAATATTATTAATTCTCAGTCTATCTTCGTCAAGCGGATCGTAAACCACCCAATCGCGAACTTCAAATCCGATATCTCCGATATTCCGTTCTCTTTTAGGGAATCGATTCACCAGCTCCCGTCCTACCATTCCTTTGATGATTCTGTTTTCAGTGATTTCATCAACATTCTTCACTAAAGTTTCAATTGCAGCGCCATCACGAAGTATGGTAATCTGGTCTGAAATCTGTTTGATTTCATTTATTTTATGAGAAATAATAATACAAGTAATTCCATTTTTCTTATTTAAATCTGTTAACAGATTCAACAGGTTTGCTGAATCATCATCATTAAGTGCAGCAGTAGGTTCATCTAAAATAAGAAGTTTAACATCTTTTGACAATGCCTTTGCGATTTCAACCAGTTGCTGCTTTCCAACTCCTATGTCTTTTATCAATGAGCTTGGTCGTTCATTAAGGCCTACTTTTTTCATTAATTCAATCGCTTTTTTATTGGTTACCTCCCAGTTGATGACTCCGCTTCTCTGTCGCTCATTTCCTAAAAAGATATTTTCAGAAATGGTCATATATGGTATTAATGCCAGTTCCTGATGAATAATCGCGATTCCCAGTTTTTCACTGTCCTTAATATTTCTGAATTTACAGACTTCACCTTTATACATGATATCTCCACTATAGTCACCATATGGATAGATACCGCTTAAAACGCCCATCAGTGTAGATTTCCCTGCACCGTTTTCTCCGACAAGGGCATGTATTTCTCCTTCTCTTACCTGAAGATTTACATTGTCCAGTGCCTTGACGCCTGGAAAGGTTTTAGTAATATTTACCATCTCAAGAATGTTTTCTGACATATTCCTGCTCCTTATCAGTTTCATAAGGCGGCGAATTAATTCACCGCCTTATTTAAATCATTTTTATGAACTGCTAATTACTTTAGGTCTGCTTCTGTGTAGTATCCAGAGTCAATCAATAATGTTTTGTAGTTATTAACATCTGCAAATACTGGTTCGCAAAGGAATGAAGGAACTACTTTAACGTTATTGTTGTATGATTCAGTATCATTGACTGGTACTGTGGTTCCAGCAAGAATAGCATCAACCATGTCAACTACCTGAGCTGCCAATGTTCTTGTGTCCTTGAATACTGACATTGACTGTTCGCCGGCGATCATCAGCTTAACATTGGTTTTATCACAGTCCTGTCCTGTTAAAACAGGATATGGTTTTGCTGCTGATCCGTAACCTGCTGATTTCAATGAAGCTACAATCCCTTGTGCTAAACTGTCGTTAGGTGATAATACGATGTCGATGTTTTTATCAGCATAGAAAGCTGTTAACAGGTTATCCATTCTGTCCTGTGCTCCTGCTGGTGCCCAGTCCTGAATAGCAATCTGTGCCATATCTGTCTGTCCTGAATTAATGACGATAACACCACTGTCAATGTATGGTTTCAATGTATCCATTGCACCTGCATTGAATAAGTAAGCATTGTTGTCATCTGGTGATCCGCCGAAGACTTCCATGCTGAATGGTCCTTTTGCTCCTGTTTTAAGTCCGAGTTTATCAACAATGAATGTTCCTTGAAGAACGCCAACAAGATAGTTGTCAAATGTAGCATAGTAATCTACATTCGGTGTATCCATAATCAGTCTGTCATAAGCGATGACTTTAATTCCTGCTTTAGCTGCATCAGCTAAAACTCCACTTAAAGCACTGCCGTTAATAGAAGCGACGACTAATACATCCACACCTTTTGTAATCATGTTTTCAAGCTGTGTTACCTGTAATTCTTCAGAGTTATCAGCATATTGAAGGTCAACAACATATCCTTTAGCTTCTAACTGAGTCTTCATGTTGGCACCATCTTGATTCCAACGCTGTAATGATTTGGTAGGCATTGAAACACCAACCAATTTAGCATCACTGGTTGTATCTTTCTGGCATGCAACACCAAATGTTGCCAATAAAGCAACTACCAATATAAGTACGATTATTTTTTTCATATAAATTCCCTCCTAATTATTACTTATGCGTTAATTTTATCGATTTGCTCCGTAATACTCCATAGGGATAATTATCTGATTGGTGCATTATTTTATTGTTGTACTAAAACTCTGTTGCCGATATGGATTTTATTAATGCTAATTTTGTCCAGCTTTTATTGTTTAGGCCAGTTTTCAACCGGAATGTTTTTATATACCTGTTCAATTGTATAAACCCCATCTTCAATAATGGTCGTGGCCATATTGTCAATTGTGACCGCAATCGGTGTATACTCAACATATTTTATATCATATGTACCATCAGAGATGATTGAATAATTTTTCAGTTTTTTCCCTTTTACCATGTTAACCGCAGCTTCAGCTGCTCCGGTAGCCAGCACACTTATCGGTTTATAAACTGTCATCAGCTGAGTTCCCTCAACAATCCTTCTGCAGGCAGCAAGCTCCGCATCCTGTCCGGTAACCGGGATTTCTCCAGCCAGCTGATACTCGCTCAATGCTCTGATCGCTCCATCAGCAACTCTGTCATTGGCTGCGATGATGGCATCTACCGGTTTTCCTTCTTTCAGATACTCTGTAACGAAATTATAAGCAACTTCATCTCTCCATGCCTCAATCCATGTTTCTTCAACAATGTTGATTTTTTCTTCTTTTGTCAGGAAATTAATGTACCCGTCTCTGAATATATATGCATTATTATCAGTTTTAGCTCCGTTTAACACTAAGTAATTCCCTTCTGGTTTTACTGCAGTGATTGTCTCAGCCATCAGATTGCCTACTTCATAATTGTCAAATGAGATATATAAATCCACATTCGCATTAAGCATCAGCCTGTCATAAGCAATGACAAGCACATTATTATCATGAGCATATTTAACCACTTCGGAAAGTGCATCTTTTTCATAGGCTATGATGACAAGTGCATCAACTCCCTGCTCAATCATGTCTCTTGCTATTTTAATCTGTCTGTCTGTGTTTTCATAAGCATTCTGGACGATTACCTCCGCTCCGAGTTCTTTTGCTTTAGCAACAAAAATATCTCTGTCCACTTTCCATCTTTCAACAGTGAATGTTTCAGAAATAAAACCTATTTTGATGATTCCGTCATCCTCAATAACTGTTTTCTCCTTTTCACATGAAGTCAGATTAAAAAGCAGCAGCACTATGAGCAGTGTGATTAGTCCCTTATATTTCATTCTATCATCCCCTTCAAATAATCTGTCGGTGACTTACCTTCTTGTTTCTTAAATAACCTGCTGAAATAGTTCGGATCACTGTAACCCACCATATAGCATATTTCTTTAACTGAATAACTGTTTTCTTTCATCAGCTTCTTTGCTTTATGAATCCTGATTTCAGTCAGATATTCAATAAAATTCTTTCCGGTTTCATTTTTATATAATCTGCTGAAATACTGCGGACTGATTCCCAGCTGTCTTGATATGCCATCCAGAGAAATATCTTCTTTATAATTCTCTTTGATAATATTATTAGCCTGAAAAATGATTTCACTGACAGAACTTTCTCTTGCAATCAGAATTTTGTTGGCAATGTAGGCCATGCGCTCAATAAACCATTTTTTAAATTTTTCATAATTATCAATCATCAGCATTTCAGTAATATAATCTTCATATCGTAAATAAGAGTCCTGACTGATATCCATCTCTGCAGCAATACGATGAGCGACAACCATCAGTTCAATCAGTTTGCTTCTGCTTTTATTGGATTTGAAATCGCATTGATTGTTAAATCCTGCCAACTCACATTTATTGAATAAAGCATGCAGAATCACCATGATACTGTCTTTTGCTCCTGATTCCAGTGCATTGATTAATCGGCCTTCTTCCACCCTGAAATCATTTTCATAATCCATGATATTCCCGGTGACATCGGAAATGTGAATGACAGTATTATCATTAATAGCCCGTAAGGCTTTTATCGCTTCTTCATAAGAGTAGATGAGCTCATTATCATTTCTGACACTTCCAATGGCTACCTGCAGCTTCACTTCAGGTTCTTTCAGTTCTATTTTCTCAATCAGATATTCAGAAAGCCGTATAGCCTCCACACGATGCTCATATTCATCTTCATTAACATCCTGTATATATGCGATGATGCGGTCAACCATAATCGGTCCCACCACACATCGCGTCTTGTATTTTAAAATGTTTTTAAATTCTGTATAAATTTTATGGCTTTTTAAACCGGTACTGATTCCCTTTTCAGTTTTCTTGTCAGTCATTTTAAGAATCATGATATAACCTGTGTTATTTGATAAACCGAGAATCTCTCTGTACTTCATCAAATCTGTTCCGTATTCCTTATTAAACAAAATGGAATAAATGAATCCCTGCTCCAATACAGTCAGTGCTTTTTTATACTTTTCAATGTTGTCTAACTGTATTTCCTCTTTCTGCTTTTCAGCGTCAAGTTCGCCGGTGATTTTGTTCAGCGTTGAAATCAGCTTTGTCTTGTTGACTGGTTTCATCAGATAATCAACGACTCCAAGCTCTACTGCCTGTTTAGCAAAATCAAATTGTTCATAGGCAGAGACAATCACAAATTTGACATCACTGTAAGTTTTCTTAATTTCCTTGATAGCTTCGATTCCATTTATTCCGGGCATCCTTATATCCATCAGAACGATATCCGGTTTAATTTCCGAAGCTGCCTGAATCGCTTCTCTGCCATTAGTTGCGGTTCTGACCACCTGAATATTGGCTATTTCTCTTTTCACGATGAATTTTACTGAGTCAATGACAATCTGCTCATCATCAACCACCATTAGCTTATACATCTTTCCCTCCAAGAATATCTTCATTTACCGGGATAACAATAGTGAATCTGGTCATTTTTCCTTTGATGCTTTCAATCCTCATCACATCTTCATTCTGGTAGAACAATCGTAGTCTGTGAATGACATTATGTGTTCCTATCCCTGTGGTATGTCCACTTTTCTTTTCTGTCTTTTCATTAATCAAATCTTCATTCAATATACCTTTAATCACTTCGCTGTCCATTCCAATTCCATCGTCTTCCACAGACAGGTAGATGATATTGTCAATCTTTTCGACTTTTACTTTTATAGTTCCTCCGCTTTCTTTCTGATCAATTCCATGAATCGCCGCATTTTCAACCAGCGGTTGAATGACCAGCGGAGGCATTTTCAGTTCAAGGCAGTCATCAGCAATGTCAAACTCGAAAGACATTCTATCACCATATCTGACTTTAAAAAGATTGCTGTATGATTTTAACACTTCAATTTCTTCTCTCAATGTCACTACCCGGTCAAGGCTCTGCACATTGTATCTGAATATCATAGCGACATCTTCCATGAATTCACTGGTCCTGTCTGCTCCTTCCATAATCGCAAGCTGAACTCCGGCATTTAATGTGTTAAACAGAAAATGAGGATTGATTTGTGACTGAAGCGATTTCAGTTCCGCATTATTCAGTAGTGACTGCATTTTCAGATTTCTCATCTGCTCGTCCATGAGTTTGGACTCTGTCTCTGCTTTGTCATATAATTCTTCGATATATTCCTTTATACTGTGTTTCATGGCATTGAAAGCATCTGCCATAACCTTTAATTCATCATCATTGCTAGTCACCACAACATCTTCTGCACTGAAGTTTCCTTTTGAAATCTCTTCTGCAGAGTGTGCCAGTTTTATAATGGGATTAGTCATAGAATAAGTGATGAAGAAAACGACAAAGACATTCAGAAAAACAATAGCGATAATCAATATGATATTAGCGGTAATCAGATTATTGATATTACCTGAAATGATGAGATATTGTCCCGTATTATTGTCAAATCGTTTTAAATTCAATTTGTTAATGTAGTTTTTAATATATAGAATCACTTCATTGGCCTGTTCATACTTGGAAATATAGATTTCTGCATCACGATTCTGCTTCGCTTCCACTGCTTCTTGCGCTTTCACAAGATAGGCGTCTTCCAATGTAATGATATCTTTGAATAAAAGATCTTCTTCAAAAAACAACTGTGTTTTTTCAGCTGCCATATCATCAGTCATCAGCTCAAGGTAATCCTTTGAGATATAAAATGCCATCAAAGCATCTGAATCATCATTTGTCAAATAAAGCGACACATTACTATCCACTTCCTCAAGTGCCTGAATGAAGTATCCCAAACTGACATTTTCATTGAACATGCTTTCTATCTGAGAAATGAATTTAATGGATGAACTGAGAATCAGTACTGAAACCATGCTGGTTAAGAGAGTAGTCACTAAAAATACAATGACAAGTTTTTTTCTGATACTGTTTAAGAACGATTTTCCCAGTTTTATAATCTTCATTAATTTTCCTGTTCCAGATAATCACTTATATTACTTTTTGTTACCTGCTTAATATCAATATCTTTATAACTTGACTGCATTGTCCCTTCTATCTGATTGATTAATGCTTCAATGCTTGACTGACCAATCAGATAACCGTTCCGGTCAATGACTCCATATATGATTCCCTTATCGATGTAGTCTAAAATTTCATCATTGACATCTGTACCTACTATGAAAACAGAACCTACCCTGTATCTGTCAACCACCGCCTGTGCGGCTGCAATGGTATCCTTGGCATTCATGCAGAAGATGACATTGACTTCCGGGTTCTCTTTAAGAATATTCAAAGTGATATCTTCAGCACCTAAAAGCTTAGAATTTGTTTTCTCATATAAAAAGTCCTGGAATCTTTCACTGAATGATTTTGCCATGCTCTTGAATCCAAGTTCAAATAAATTAGTATTATTATCAGTCTCATCCTGATAGCTGCTTGGAAAAATGATGGCAGGATAGATAAGATTAGGACCATTACCCGCTTCGTAGACAAGTTCAGCCGCTTTTTGTCCATATGAAAACTGACTGGTGCCGACATAGACATTTCTGCTGCTTTGAATATCCTTGTATCCGGTGACTGATACCACCATGCCCGAAGCGATGGCTTCATTGATGGAAGTAATCAGATTTGCTCCTTCATTATTGCTGCTATTGACAATCACTCCATCAAGTTTAGCCAGTCTTGCTATGTTGATATAATCTGAGTTCAGCAACCCGTCTTTTGAAAAATCGCTCTCATGGAATTCTATCGCTACGTTATATTTTGCTGCAGCGTCATACACTCCTTTTTTTATCTGACTAATATATGTGCTGTCAGTATCAGTCAGTATCAAGGAAAAATGATATTTAGGATCTCCTCCGAAATTAGGCACATCACTCTGAAATTTCTGGTTGACTGCATTATAGAAATAAATGGAGGCGACAATTGCCACTATTGAAATTAAAACTAATATAACAAAAGCTATTTTTACAAGTGTTTTCATTTTTACCCTTACTTATCTACCTTAAATCTATTATAAGTATACCATATAATATAAACATAACTTTATAGCATAATTTATATGTTAAAAATGTCCATTTGAACAAGTTCCCCAGAAAATATATAATTAATCTGAAGAATTTTAAGGAGGTATAAAATGAAATCATATTTTAACGAAATCAAGAAAATTCAATATGAAGGGCCCAATTCAACAAATGAGCTGGCTTTTAAATATTATGATGCTGAAAAAGTGGTAGACGGGAAGAAAATGAAAGACCATTTCAGATTTGCTATGAGTTATTGGCACACTATGACAGGTCAGGGACAGGACCCGTTCGGAAGTTCCACCATGGAGAGGACATATAACGGTCTTACTGAAATGGAATTGTCAGAAGCGAGAGTAGAAGCTGCTTTTGAGCTCATGAGCAAACTGGGAATTGAATATTTCTGTTTTCATGATCTGGATATTGCTCCGGAAGGAAACTCATTAAAAGAAAAATATGCCAATCTTGATATCATCGCAGATTTGATAGAAAAGAAAATGAGTGAAACGGGAATCAAGTGCCTGTGGGGAACTACCAATGCTTTTTCACATCCTCGATTCATGCATGGAGCTGCTACTTCTCCAAATGCCGATGTTTTTGCTTTCGCAGCTGCTCAGGTCAAAAAGGCAATGGAAATCACCAAGCGTTTTGGAGGAGAGAATTATGTGTTCTGGGGTGGAAGAGAAGGATATGAAACTCTTTTAAACACTGATATGAGTCTTGAACTTGATAATTTAGCAAGATTCCTCGGTATGGCAAGAGATTATGCAAAGAAGATCGGTTTCACTGGTCAGTTGCTGATTGAACCAAAACCTAAAGAACCGACAAAGCATCAATATGATTTTGATGCAGCTACTGTAATCAGTTTCCTAAGAAAATATAATCTTCAGGATGATTTTAAATTGAATATTGAAGCAAATCATGCCACTTTAGCCGGGCATACCTTCCAGCACGAGCTGATGGTGTCAAGGATCAATAACATGCTTGGAAGTATTGATGCCAATCAAGGTGATATGCTGTTAGGGTGGGATACTGACCAGTTCCCTACTAATATCTATGATACGACACTCTGCATGTATGAAGTGCTTAAAAAAGGCGGATTAAAGCCTGGAGGATTGAATTTTGATGCTAAAGTCAGACGTGGCTCTTTCAGAGCTGATGACCTGTTCATTGCTTACATAGTCGGAATGGATACTTTTGCTAAAGGACTTCTTGTAGCAGAAAAACTGCTTAAAGACAAAGCTCTAGAAAGTTTCATCGAAAAAAGATACCAGTCATATAAAGAAGGAATCGGAAGCAGAATTGTGAAAGGCGATACTGATTTTACAGAACTTGCAGAGTACGCCATGACTCACGACCATATCATCAACAGTTCAGGCAGACAAGAACTGCTCGAGGACATAGTCAACAGATATATTTATAATTCATAATCATCAGACAGAAACCGGAAACAGCAAAAAGGAGTGAATTCACTCCTTTTTATTGCCAAAAAAATGCTGTTTATTATATAATGGGAAATATATTTTTCTTATGGGGGTTAGAAAATGACAGAACAGGATAATAGCACTGTAAAAGTAGGGGAATGGATATTGACATCCATCATTTTGGCGATTCCACTTGTTGGTTTCATCATGCTGTTTGTATGGGGATTCGGCAGCGGGACAAAGCCAAGCAAGGCAAATTACTGCAAATCAGTTCTGCTGCTTGCAGTCATCGGGATTGTGTTAGCCATCGTATTGTCCATTGCCGGAATTTCAATTTTCGGGAATCTTATAAACAGAATTAACTGGTACTGATAATCAGTCAATTAAAAACCTCAACATATTTTAATTGGAATATGTGTTTTTTGTTGTCGATTTTTTAACTTAAATTCATTTGACATGAACTGTGCTTATCTATATACTTTCATAGATATGAAAGATGGTATCACTATAAAATCCATCTTGTAGAAAGGTATCAGTCAAGTATGAAAAAACTCAGTTTTGCAGTATTACTGCTTGCAGTGATGATATCAGGATGCCAGCAGCAAGTAAGCATTCCTTCAGAATCCCCGGAAAATTCGAGGTCACTGAAAAAGTCTACTGTTTTAGAACAGTGGGCTTTTTACATGTAAAATGGTATAATAAAAGTATAATAAATCGCATGT
>JAFGUQ010000196.1 GCA_016938455.1 Clostridia bacterium | reverse complement strand
GCCAGAGAATTGTTCAAACTCTTTAAATATGTTGAAAAACATGAAGTAACAGATCTTCAACGAGCTTGCAAAAATGCGATCAGTGCCATCTATGACCAAATGCAGGAAAAAAGAAAGCATTCTGATAACACTGACCTCATGATTCAGCTCCATGATATCGTCAGCGAATATATCAATGTATTGGACCCGGCTGTCCGAGTAAAAGAAGATGGTGTCAATTATTTAGCCGAAAGTCGGCGTTTTGATATCAGTCATATTGATTTTGATCGTTTACAACAGGAATTTGCTCGGGTTAAGAATAAAAATCTCTTGATGAAGGATTTACAGTCTTTAATCGATGATCGCTTAGATAATATGATGAAACGTAATCCATCAAGAATAGATTATTATGAACGCTACCAAACAATTATCCAAGAATTCAATGCCGAACAAGACAAAGCGGCTATCGAGAAAACCTTTATCGATTTAACCAGTTTTGTGAATGATTTGGACGATGAAGAAAAAAGGTATGTTCGTGAAGGATTCGATAATGACGAAGAACTGGCGATGTATGATCTCTTAATGAAAGAGTCCCTCACGCCTGCTGAAATCAAAAAGGTCAAAGCTCTTGCAAAGGCTTTGCTTGAGCAAATTAAAGAAACAATCAGTGAACTTGACCACTGGACGGAGAAAGAGGAAACACAGGCGGCGGTCGATGTGGTTATTCGCAACACTCTTTGGAGCGAGTTGCCTGAGAGTTATGACGACACACTTGTCAATGAATACCGCCAAAGAATTTATGAATTCGTTTACTCAACCTACCCTGCAGCATAAGAAAAGGCCAGCCACTCCAAGCTTTGCGCTTGAATGTGACTGGCCTCTTTTTTGCCCCCGTTTGAAGCTGTTAACTAGGTTTTTTGTTTAATCCCTAAGTGAACGCTTCTTTTGTTAGCTCCTTTTATATTATCACTTATTTCTTTTGTTTTTTACAAAGGTCATAGCTGTTATTGAACCAAGAAACAAACCAACCACTGAACATATATAGGAGAAAAAATTAAGCAAAAAGGTTGACTTAATGACCTGAACTACCATTAATAACGGAAAAACAACACCGATTGCCAGTAAAACAAAAGAAATGATTAAAAATTGCTTAGTTTTTATTATCATCTTTATATAACCAGCAGGAAACATAATGCTCAGGTTCTACTTCAAACTCAGGTGGGTTTTCTACATTACATAAGCCGTCAATCATTTTAGGACATCTGACATGGTAACGACAACCTTTTGGAGGGTGAACAAGACTTGGCGGCTCCCCTTCTGGTATCTCCTTATAAATTTTTGCATTTTCAGCATCAGGCTCACTGGTAGCTAAGAGCAAGGCGTCAGTATAAGGATGTTTATGGTTATAAATAATATCATTAACCTTGGCTTTTTCCACCATTCGTCCGGCATACATGACAAATATTCTTTCAGAGAAGTATCTGACAGTTGATAAGTCGTGTGTGATGTATATAACTGAAAGACCATGTGTTTCTTTAAGTCCTTCAAGCAGCTTAAGTACTTCGACTCTGACGGAAGCATCTAACATAGACACCGGTTCATCAGCCACAATGACTTTCTGTTGCAATATCATGGCACGGGCGATGACGATTCTCTGCTGCTGACCTCCGCTTAACATATGAGGATACTTGTTGATAAAATCATCTGCAGGGGTCAAACTGACTTCTTCCATGACTTTTCTGATTCTTCTGTCTATTTCTTCCTTGTCTTTAATACCGTTACATACAAGAGGTTCTTCAAGAATTTTTCTTAAAGTCATAAATGGTGCAATAGCACCGAATGGATCCTGCTGAACATAACCAATCTGAGAATGAAACCATCTTTGCTGCGATTTATCATATTCGTTTATATCTTCGTTATGATATACAATGTATCCTTCAACAGGAACATAAAGGCCTAAGATAGTTTTCATTAAAGTCGTTTTACCACAGCCTGATTCTCCAACAATGGCAATGGCTTCCTGCTTGTGCAAATCAAAAGTGACACCATCAACTGCTTTAACATAACCTGCATGGCCAAAACCAAACTTTTTAAGTTCAAACCAGACTCGTAAGTCCTGTATTGATAATACGACATCTTCAGGAAGGTTAAAAGTTTTAATTTCTTTCTTTATTTTCTTTGCCATTTACTTAACCTCCTTTTTATCTTCATATAGCCAGCATTTAACCTGATCATCTCCTAAAGGATATACTGGTGGGTCCTGCTTTTCACATATTGGCATTTTATTTGGACATCTCGGAGCAAAGCGGCATCCTGGTATTTTATCGATGCCAATCAAACTTGGGGGCTTTCCGACAATAAACTCAAGCTCCTCTTCCCCTCTTAATTTCGGAACACTTGCCATAAGCTTCTTTGAATAAGGATGATAAGGATTCTTAAAGAATATATCTGCACTAGTGGCTTCAATGATCTGCCCGGCGTACATGACAATAACCCTGTCAGCGAGTTCAGAAGAAGTAGCGATGTCATGAGTAACAAGAATATAGCTTACATCTTCCTCATATTTAATTCTCTTTAACAAGTTCATTATATTAGCTTGTGTTAAAACGTCCAGCGCTGAGGTTGGTTCATCTAGAATAACAACATCAGGTACGGTGATAAGTGCCATGGCAATAGCCACACGCTGCCTCATACCTCCGCTTAATTCAAAAGCATACCTTGTTGAAAAATCAACCGGAACTCCCACATGCTTAAACATTTCTTTTACTTTTTCAAGCGCTTCCTTTTTGTCCATTCCTCCGATAACCAGTGGTTCAGCAACCTGATCGCCTACTTTCAACACCGGATTCAAAGAGGTCATGGCTGCTTGCGGAACCAAAGACATTCTGTTCCATCTGATCTCTTTACGATAGGTTTCATCGTCCATGGACATTGTTTCAATGTCTCTGAGAATAACTTTACCTTCGTAGGTCTTTATATTGTTTGGAAGCAGCCGTAAAATTGCTTTGGTCAATGATGTTTTTCCGCAACCGGATTCACCTAATATGACTACTGCCTCATTTTTATACAAATCAAAACTGACATTATCTACCGCCCGTACATCACCTGCACGTACTTTGAAATGTAAATTTAAATTTTCAACCCTCATTAAAACTTCTCTTGCCATTAATTTTACCTCTTTATTGTTCTCTTAATCTTGGATTAAATAATCTGTCAAGAGAGAAACCAACCATAGCAAAAGCTAAGCCGGTAATCATCAGTAAGACAGAAGGTTGAATAATCCAATAATAGTTTCCGTTATAAAGCGCTGCCTGATAATAAGCATCGGATATAATTTTTCCCCAAGTAGGTAATACAGGATCGCCTAACCCTAAAACATTTAAAGAGGCTTCTAAAAATACGAACCCTGGGATTGATAATACTAATCCTGGAATTAGCAAAGGAATAATTCTCGGAATCAGGTATTTGAATATGATTCTGTTGTTTGAAGCACCATAGGTCTGCGCGGCTTCAATATAGGAAGCGCTTCTCATCTGCATGAATGTAGCTCGATAGGTTTTTATCGATGCTGCAAATATGCTGAGCAAAATGGTCGCTCCTAACATGACCCAGATACTCTTCGAGTAGAAAGTCCCGATCATAACCAGAATGGCAAGGAACGGTAAAAGCATATTGATTTCAGTAATTCTTTGAATCAATGCGTCAATCCATCCCCCGAACCATACTCCATATGCAGCGATAACCATTGACAGAACAGAAACACCGACTGAAGCTAATAATCCGAATAGTAATGCAATTGGCGCACCCCACAATAAAGCGGTAGTTAAATCTCTTCTCTTATGATCTGTCCCTGCAAATCCATATACCAGACCATGCATGACAAGCTCTGCATCAACTGAATCTCCATCAGCAAAGGTCTGTACTAAAAGTGTCATGGTATAGGTTCCCTTGGCAACTTCAGGTACTTTCGGATCTTCAGGATTAATAGTTGAGAACAGCCCGACTAAGGATGTTTTCTCTCCCAGTTTAGCTTCAAGCTTCATATCCTGATTGAAACGATAGGTTTCGGTTGCAGCTACTCCTTTTCCGATGATTTTTATATCTCGTCCTTCGGGAGTAAGGATGGAAACTTCCACAAACGGTTTCGAATTAGTATAAGTACCTTCGAAATAAAGAATCATTTCCTGCGGAAACTCTCCGTAGTTATAATCAAAGGAATATTTCAGTTCTGTCACAGTTTTTCCTTCAGGTGCATCCGCTTCCTTTGGTAAAACTGTTTTAACAACATTTTCATTTTCTGAGAATCTGATATCAAATGACTCCGGCCATTTTTCTTTTCTGAAAAGATTAGTCCATGTCGGACGTGCATTAACCGGGTTCAGATAGGTCGTTGCCTCATCGCCTCGCCACAGTATTTTTGCTTCGCGATATGGAAGAAAAATTATAGTAGCGGCTGCCATTATTATTAATAGCGTTATAATAACCAAACCGACTATCGCTGTAGGATAGTGTTTCAATTCGGAAAAAGTCTTTTTTAGTCCTTTCATATGCTATTCTCCTAACTTCTGTTACTGGAACCAATTTTTACTCTTGGGTCCACAATTGCATATATGAAATCTAAGAAAAATACTGTAAAAGCTAGCATATACGCATATATAATTGTTGTTCCTACGATAACAGCTGTATCAGACATACCAATTGCCTTATAAATCAAACGTCCTATACCTGGCCATAAAAACACCGTTTCTGTAATCAGAGCACCTGTCCACATGGCAATGATCATTAATGAAAAACTGGTGATAATCATTGGAAGAGTCGGTCTTAACACATATTTGTTTCTGATTGTCTGTGCAGAAAGACCTTTTGCTTTTGCCATTTCAACGTAATCCTCACTGGCGTAAATCATGAAGAAAGTTCTCCAGTTATATACTCTGGCAGGAAAAGCACTAACAATTAATGCAGAAGCAGGTAAAATCATATGAATCAGTACATCCACAATATATTGACCGACATTTGCGGGAGGCGGTGATCCGATCATACCTCCAAAAGGCAGTATTTTAAGGACAGCTGCAAATATCAGAATCAGGAATATACCATAAAACCACGACGGCATTGCCGACAAAGGCGATGCAGCTATAAAGAACTTATCCCAGAAACTTCCGTACTTTCTAGATAAAATCAAAGCAAGTGCAATTGTTGTAAAAAATAAAACTAAATTGGACACCCCCATCAATAATAAAGTTGACGGCAGTCTTTCCAATATGATTAATCGTACAGTTTTAGAACCAGAATCACTTGTCATCATTTGAGCTTGTCCTAAATCCAGACGAATTGAATTCCACAGAAATCTTAAGCTTCGTATCATAAAGGGTTGATCTAACCCTAATCTTTTTTCAGCGTTTATAACCTGCGCTTCAAAATAAGTGGCCTTAACAGTTGGCTCCATCTGCTGAAAATTCGGATCTTCTCTTAAAGTTATGGCCAATGTCTCACGTATCTGGCCTTTCATTATTTTATCAACATAACCACCCATATTAGCGATCATGATCGTTAAGTAAACACCTATAACTACAGTGATAAAGAGTGATAACAGTCGCAATGCAGAATATTTCACTACTCTTTTAAAAGCGTTATCTCTTTTCTTTCTTTTCACTTTTACTTCAGGTGCTTTAACTTCTTCACCCATGTTTTCTACCTCACATTACTTTTTAGAAAGAAGGAGCAAGGCTTAAATAACCTTGCCCCTTAATATTTTTATGTTATGTTTCAATTCTATAATTATTCTGTAACAAATTCCAATGTTGCGAATGATGGTACACTGACTGGAATTGCAACAACTGCGATTTCAATCTTACATGCGCCAGTTCCTAATGCGGCGGTTGTGTCTCCATCTAATTCAACTTTGTATTTTCCTTCTTTTACTAATTCAGCTTCGCCTACTTTGGATACAGTACCGGTTGAATCATACAGTAAGTATTTAACTGTAGCAATCTGGTCACTTTCGTAAGCAGCGCCTTTATAAGTAATTGACAAGTCAAATGTAGCAGTTTTTCCTGATTTAATACTTGTTTTTCCGTCGATTTCAACTACTGCCATTTTTGGTGCGGAGAAATCCGACCATTTGTCAGAAGCATCTATGAAATTAGGATTGTTAATCAGTGTCACTGTCTTTTCAACACTTAAAACTTTATCAAGAATGTATGGTCCTAAGCCGATGTTGAAGTGGCCGTGGTCCATGTAGAATTGTTCTAAGTTAGCATATCTTGTAGCGGCTTCTTCTGCTGTGATATATTTTCCTAATGTAGCTTCAAAAGGTATATAACTGTCAGCTTGTGCCTGTTTTGTATATTTTTCTAAGATAGCTAAACTTGGTCCGCCGATATAACTCAACCATTCGATTTCGTTTTCGGTGGACTTGTCAGCAGAGTAAGCTACTTCGCCAGCAGCGTCTGCTAAGTTACCAACTGCCATTTGATGCCATGCAGCCTGACCATAGTTATATTCTGGCCAGAAAGCAGCGATGTTCATTTCTGCATCCATGTAATAAGTGTCTGAGTAATATTCAATGACTAATGGACTTTCACTGACTATTTTCATTCCCTTGAATGTTGACATGAATGATTCCAGATTCGCTTCCATTGAAACGTCAAAGTTTGCAGAACCTTCCATACAAGGATCAAAGATTTCAATCATACCCATAACGAAGTCAGCTACTGAGAGTTTACTTCCATCATGCCATGTGATTTTGTCAAGCATATCTGCAGGATAAGTAACAGTCGATTTACGTCTTGCTGTCACTCCGTCAGGATATACTTCACCAACAGTTTTAAATACCTGTTTTTCAACATCCCAGTCAGCCCATGCATCTGATGGTACTGTGATTGTGTCTTGGAATGTCAGATCAACCCAGTCATAAGTTTTTCCAACTGGAAGACCAGTCTGAATAACGATTTCTGCTGATTCGATTCTCTGTTTCATTGGAAGACCGGTAAATGGGTTTCCTAATGTAGCATAATCCTGAGTAAAGTTCTGCCATTGATGGTCAAATGTCCAGTTTGATCCTGCTAAAGGATTAATTGGGTCAACCAGAATGTCAGATGATCCCCATGTCAGGTTTCCGCCTTCAGAGTCTTTGAAACGGATTGTATATGGAGTCATGGAACTGATGTCAACACCAGCAGCCAGGTCATAAGATGTAATAACGTCGGTATCCCAGAAGCTGTAACTTGCACCGTCAATCAACCAGATACGGAAAGCATATTCAGCAGTGCCGTAGATAGCTTTTCTGAACAGTTCATCACGTTCTGCCAATGTGGAGAATGTGTTGTTTGCTAAAGCGTCGCAGATGTCTGATAATTCCTGAGGAATATCATATGCCTGCCATAATTGTGTGAATCCATAAACGGATGTTGGTGAATAATAGAACTGGAAGTTGTCTCCAACATCTCTGTCCATTCCTGTTACGCTCCAAGCACCTGTGTAAATGTGCCATAAACCGTCTTGAGGATCTCCGAGAACCCAAAGAGGTGAAGCTTCACTTGATGTTTTGTACTGACGGTCAACTTTGAAGCCGATAGCTTCTAACTGATCAGATACATAATCACCGATTGGAACACGAGTTCCGTCAGAGTCATTTCTGATTAAGAATATCAGAGTGACATCTTCGCCGTTATATGTCCATACGCCGTTAACTTTTGTTGCTCCCATAGCTTCCATCTGAGTAGTGATGATTCCTTCAGCTTTAGCCATGTCGTAAGCATATTTAGATTCGATTTCTCTTGCTATTTCAACATATCTTGCATAGTCTGGCAGACCAGCTGTGAAAGGCAAGTATTTAGGAATTGAACCGCCGCCATAAACTTCCTGATTAATATAATCTCTGTCGACTAACCAGTTCATAGCTTCTCTGATTTTCATATCTGAGAATGGGTTTAATTTCCCTGTAGCATCGAAAGTAGGTCCGACTGGATTAAATGTCAATTCATAGAATAAACCAAACTGTGTTGATTTTTCTAATCCTGCATTATTAATTGCCAGTAAATCCTCTTTTTTTGCCAGGCTGTCTGCAAATACATCGATTTCACCCGCTTGTACCTGTGTAACTGCAGATTCTCCGGTGACAACCTTCATAGTTATTTGGTCAAGCCAGCCTCCTTTTCGGTCAGTTGTTGATCCGGTAACAGTGGTTTCTTTTTTGCCACATGCTGCGAAGATCAGTGTAAAGACCAAAACAAAGCTAATAACAACCATTAACTTTTTCTTCATAATATTCCTCCTTCTGAACATAACATTATATTAGTTATTATTATACCATATATAGCAAATTCAGCACAAGAAAATTATTTCATTCAGAAATGCTTAAAAATTAAGGTATAACGACTATTGAAATTAAACATTTTAAACGTTAAAATAAAAGAGGAGAATAAATTAAAAAAGGGGAAAAATCATGGAAATACAGGAATTGATTAATAAGCTGAATGAGCTGGAACAATTGCAGTATGCATACAGATACGCAATGGGAATAACTAATTTTGACGGAAATACAGTTGCACCGAAAAACAGTTATAAAGCAAGAGGACAGGCCATGGCTATTCTCTCTGGTGAAACGTACAAGAAATTCATCAATGAAGAAGTGAAAGAGCTGCTTTTTTCATTGAAGGAAAATGAAAAACAGCTGGATTTCACCACTTTGAGAAAAGTGGATGAGTACATTGATGAATATGAAAAAACTTCTAAAATACCGATGAATGAATTCATGGAATACACAAAGCTTCAGAGTGATTCAAATCATGCGTGGGAGCAGGCAAAGGCCAATAATGATTTTAAAGGGTTTGCACCATATCTGGAAAAAATGTTTGAATTCAACAAACGATTTGCAAACTACAGAAACCCGGAAAAGAAACCGTACAATGTGCATCTTGATGACTTTGAAAAAGGTATGGAAATGGATGATATTGACAAGTTCTTCAATCAGTTGAAAAAAGATGTTGTTCCGCTGATCAAAGATGCAGTGAATGAAAGTAAGGGAATAAGAGAAGACTTTCTTGAAAGACCATTCCCTGTTGACAAGCAGAAGGAATTAAGCAGCTTACTGACTGATGTTTTGAAAATGGACAAAGACAACTTTATCATTGCGGAAAGTGAGCACCCTTTTACAATGGGATTAAATAACTTTGATGTCAGATTTACCACTCACTATTACGAAAACATGATTGCTTCATCTTTCTACAGTACCATGCATGAAGCCGGACATGCTATATACGGATTAAATCATGACCTGAAATACAACGGGACTGTTTTATCAGGAGGAGCTTCCAATGGTGTTCATGAATCACAATCACGATTTTATGAAAACCTGGTTGGGAGATCAAAACAGTTTATCAACTATATTTATCCGACAATGAAAAATCTGTTCCCTGATCAGCTGAGTGATGTGAGTGCCAATGAATTTTACAGAGCGGTCAACAAACCAAAACTCTCTCTGATCAGAATAGAAGCAGATGAATTGACATACAGTCTTCACATCATGGTCAGATATGAAATAGAAAGAATGATGTTTGAAGAGAAGGTGAATGTCAACGATCTGCCTGCGATCTGGAACAGTAAATATGAGGAATATCTTGGTATTACCCCTCCAAACGATACTAAAGGTGTGCTGCAGGATGTTCACTGGGCTTTTGGGTTAATCGGATACTTCCCTTCTTATGCACTTGGAAGCGCCTATGCATCTCAATTCCTTTCAAAAATGAAAGAAACAGTCAGTTTCGACAGTGATGTGGCTAAAGGAGATTTTTCAAACATCAATGCATGGCTGAAAGACAATATTCAGATACACGGTGCTGTCTATACACCAAAGCAGTTGATAGAAAGAGTCTGTAATGAACCTTTCAATCCAAAATACTACGCAGACTATCTGAAAGGTAAGTTTTCAGACTTATGAAAATCGAAGTCATGAAAGGTATTTATCAGATATGCAAAGTAACCGGTATCCCGGAAATCAGGGATACTGGTTTTCTCATGTCTGTAACAATCACTGAGGAAGAAATATCTGTTGTCTGCCTTGAAGAAATAAAATTGGAAGGTGTCCTGTCAAAGGAAACATCTTTCAGAGTGTTTAAAGTTGCAGGACCTCTTGATTTCTCTCTTGTCGGTATCATTGCCGCAATCTCAGGAATTCTGGCTGAAGCTGAAATCAGTATTTTCACGCTATCTACGTTCAATACAGATTATATTCTTGTCAAAGAAAATCAGATGGAAAAGTCCATTGAATTACTTTTACAAAACAATTATGAAATAGTCAGATAAATTCATTGCAATTTAAGCCACTTATGATAGAATATAATTAATAAAGTCACTGGAGCAATTAATTATGTTTACATTGTTGGGGGATCGACCATCAAGCCAGAAATTAATACAGCTTTCAAACAGCAAGCTTGTTTTCAAGCTTATTAACGATTCCGATGGAATATCCCGCGCAAAAATTGCTTCTATTACAAAATTAAGTCCAACCACCATTTCATCACTGACAGATGAGTTGATTAATAAGGGACTGGTGATTGAAACAGGTGAAAAAGTTGTGAAAAGCAGTGGAAGGAGACCGATTCTTTTAGATGTAAAGGAAGAAGGTGCTTTTTTTGTCTCTGTTGACCTTCAGGAAAAAGGATTTAACATCGCTTTATATAATCTGAAATGTAAGCTGATTAAAGAAAAGTTTGTTGAACTGCATAGCTTTCATGAGCTAAGCAGGCATATTATTATCCATACATTAAACATGATTGAAAAAAGCAAGAACGAAGAAAGCAGGTTGCTTGGTATCTGTATAGGAGCACCCGGCTTGATTGATATAGCCAATGAAAGAATCATTTCTTCAACAATTTTACCGATTGAAGAAGATAATGAGTTCTGTAAAGAGCTTAAAGAACGTTTCCCCGGAGTTAAAATTGAACTTGTAAATGAATCAAGTTTATCTGCCTATGCTGAAAAGCAATTTGTAGAAAGAGTAAAGACAATTGAAAATCTGCTGTATATTGACATTCACACAGGTATTGGAGCGGGAATCATCATTAATGGTAATATCTTCAGAGGAGCAAATAATCTGGCTGGAGAATTTGGTCACATTTCGGTAGATATAAAAGGACCCACATGCAAATGCGGAGCAAAAGGATGCCTTGAAACCGTGGCTAATATAAAAGCCATCATGAAGCAGCTTAAAGAATATGACACGATTGAAGAAGTAGCCGAAAGATATGATGAAAGCTACGTTGATGTGAGGGTAGCAGTCAATAAAAATGCTAAATATATTGCATATGGCATAAATAATGCAGTGAATCTTCTGAATCCTGAAGCAGTCATTATCGGAGGCCAAATCAAAATTTTCGGATATAAGTATCTTAATGAAATCATAAAGTCATATAAGGAAATCGCACTGAGTAAAAATAAGGATATTCCGATTTTGCTGTCTCAGGTAGAGGGAAACCCTGTTACATTGGGTGGTGCCAAATATATGCTGGATAAAATTTTAATGAGATGAGGAAAGAAGTATGAAAGCAATAACTGGAAAAGTGAAGATTACACCTGACATCGGAACTCCAATGGGGGGGAATGTCAGACTTGATAATAAGGCAAGAGGGGTTCATGACGACCTTTTCTGCAATATCCTTATATTAAATGATGGCAGACAGAAAATTTGCATGATGAGTTTTGATCTGGTGGGCTTAAAAGAGGAAACGTGCGATCAGCTGAAGAAAGCGATAGCTGAACGTACAGATATTCATTATGAAAACATTGTTTTATTTGCAACACATACGCATTCCGGACCAGATTCCTGTATGAGAATGTATCATGGTATCGGTGATGAGATTAACCACTATCTTGATGACATGGTTAGAAAAGTGAAAGACGAAGTTGATGCTCTTAATAATAAGGTATACACAGATGTTGTTTTGAAAACAGGTAAAACTCAAGTAAATGATTTGAGTTTCAACAGAAGACTGGTCAGAAGAAACAAGGAAGTGGTCATGAATTTTGAGCCATTTGAAATTGATGATATCATTGGAGCTACCGGGCCGATTGATCCTGAACTGATTACTTTATCTGTGTTTGATACCAATGATAAGCTGATAAGTGTAATGGTCAATTTTTCACTGCATGCAGCCGTTCTTGTCAGTCTTGACTGGCTTTTTTCAAGGGACTTCATTGATGGTTTAGACAAACAGCTTAAAGAAATCTATGGAGATGAGCTGGTTGTCCTTTTTGCTAATGGAGCAGAAGGTAATATCAATCACCTGAATTATGAAGACCCCAATCAGTGGAGGGATTTCAGAGAAACAGACAGAATCGGCAGAAAACTTGGTGTTTATGCTGCTGATTCAATTAATCACAGTGTGCTTATTAATGGAGAGATACAATTTGTTTCAAAAGAACTTTTTCTGCCGCTTCGTGAAATCAGGAAAGAAGAAATAGAGTGGGCTGAAATGGTGATGATCAGAGATAAAGATAAAATAGAGGACATGTTTGATGGGATTCCTGACAAAACCTATGCCAAAATGGTGTTGGCTATGGCAAAAAGAAAGGAAACAACCTATAGGACAATTGTACAAGGTCTTTTTACAGATAATTTTGCTTTCATCACATTCCCAGGGGAAGTGTATGTGGAATTTGGTCTTGAGGTAAAAAAATCAACGAAACAGGAGTATACCGCTATTATCGGTCTTGCTAACTCATATTCAGGATATATACCGAAAGCAGAAGCCTTTGCTCAGGGAGGGTATGAAGTCAGAACGGCATGGTCTTCCCAGATGGTTCATCATGCCGGTGACATCTTAGTCGATTTTATTAAAAAAGAAATTATTGGAGATCATTAAATGGGTAAAAAGATTCTAGACAGAAAAGCTTCAGATAACGAATATTTTCACCGCGACTTCCACTTGTCGATGAATATGCTTCTTGATTATATCCTGATGCGTTTTGGCTTGGAGAGTGTGAAAGAATATCTGACTGAATATACGAAAGCCTATCATCAACCTTTAATACAGGAGTTGAAAAAAGGGAATCTGGAAGCACTTAAAGAATATATTGAAGAGATTTATGAAAAGGAAAAATGGCCAGTGAACATCGAGTACAGCAACGATAATTTAACTTTTTCAATTGAAGCCTGTCCAGGTATGTCATATATCATTGATAGTCATCAGACACCCTCAGAAGCTTATATTGAAACATACAGGACAACCTATGGTGCCATGTGCGAAGATACAACATTTCATTATGAAATGAACTCTTTTGATCAAGCGACAGGTAAAAGCCGCCATTCTTTTACGAGGAGGGACAAATCATGATTTCATGTACACAGTTTATCCCAGCTTACTCTGAAGGGTTTAAGTATCTCGAAAAAAGAGGAGGGAAAAAGGAAGTCTATGATTTCTGGGCATATTTATCTGATCATTATTTAAAAGACAGTTTACAGAAACAGGCTGTGGAAAAGGGATTAAGGGGATGTTTTGATTACTGGGAAAAAGCCCTTAATGAAGAGGCTGCTGATTTTACCATGACACTTGATGAAGATGAAGGGATATTTGAAATAGCCATGCATCATTGCCCATCAAGAGGCATGTTGAATGAGCTTACTTATATGGAAACCTATGAAGATTATTGTGAACACTGTGAAGCGTTATATGACAGAGTGCTGAAACCGCTTGGAATGAGGTTTAAAATGGACCTGTCAGAAGTAGAACAGGCAAAATGTGTTGCCACTGTAAAAAAAGAAAATATGAGGAGGGATTAACATGGCGAAAGAAGAAAAAGTAATGAACGGAGCAGGAATTGAGGAATTGGGATTTCCGATGTGGCCTCAGTTTGCTGAGGAAACATTAAAGGACATACAGGAACCAATCAGAAACGGTAAGGTTAATTACTGGACCGGAACAAAGGGAATGGAGTTTGAAAAACAATGGGCTCACTGGAATGGAGCGAAGTATGCCATTTCATGCACCAACGGGACAGCAGCGCTTCATATTGCCATTGCAAGCTTGAACATTGGTCCGGGGGATGAAGCGATTGTCCCGTCTTACTCATTTATCGCATCATCATTTGCCATTGTGCAGGCAGGAGCGATTCCGGTTTTCTGTGATGTGACAGAAGACCATACCATTGACCCAGCATTGCTTGAAGGACTCATCACAAAAAGAACCAAGGCGATTGTTGCCGTTCATTTATATGGTGTGGTTTGTGACATGGGTCCAATCCTTGACATAGCTAAAAAGAATGGATTGAAAGTGATTGAAGACTGTGCACAGTGTTTTGGAGGAGAGTATAACGGAATCAAATCTGGAGTCATTGGTGATGTCGGCTGTTTCAGCTTCTGTCAGAGCAAGCACTTCACAACTGGTGGAGAAGGCGGAATGGTAGTGACTAATGATGAAGACCTGGCATGGGAGTGCCGTTCATTCAGAGATCACGGATATGATGTCAAAGAGAGAATGAACATGCTGGCACTGGAAGAAAAACTTCCATATATCCATAACAGAGTAGGTTTTAATTATCGTATGACTGAAATACAGTCAATCATTGGAATTAATGAGTTAAAGAGACTTGATGACTGGAATCTAAGCAGAAGATACAAATATGCCAGGATGTATGATGAAGCTTTTAAAAACCAGCGGGGAATCAGCAAACTTCCTGTTAATACTGCGGAAAGAAAGAATTCATACTGGTGGTATCCTATCGTGCTGGCTACTGATCTTCTTGATGCAGATGCTACAAAGATCATTAAAGAGCTGATGGCAATGAAAATCCCCTGTTATGGAATTCAATGGCCTGAAGCCTATAAAGAAAAAGCATATAAAGAGTTAAATGGATTTGGTGAGCATAAATTCCCGTTTAAATCAAGAGAATACACGGATAAGAAAAGTGTTCAATATCAGGAAACTTATTGTGAAGTGGCAAATTCACTGAGAAGCAAGACCATCTGTCTGTTTTTACATCCATCATGGGAAGAAAAACACATACAGAGATGTATTGACGCTTTCATAGAAGTAATTCAGAAACATTTGAAATAAGAGGTGGAAAATGAGAGTACTAGCTATCGGGTGTCATCCTGATGATCTGGAAATCGGCTGTGGAGGAACCTTGGCAAGATATGCAGAGGAAGGACATGACGTGTTCATGTGCCATGTGGCTAATGGAGACAAAGGACATGCAATCATCATGCCGGATGAACTCAGGGAAATAAGGATTAATGAAGCGTATGAGGCAGGAAAACTTCTTGGTGCATCCAGTGTATTCAATATTGATGTACCTGACCTGCTAGTTAAAAGCGGCAATGAAGAGACTGTCTTGAAAATCATGGAGGTGATCAGATTCACAAAACCGGATCTTATCATCACCCATGATCCGGATGATTACATGGAAGATCACAGACAGACAAGCCAGCTGGTTTTTGATGCTTCATTCTCAGCTTCAGTACCACATTATGAGACGACCAGTAAAGCAACAGGTATTGTTCCTTTATATTATATGGACACGCTGGCAGGAATAAACTTCAATCCGGAACAGTATGTGGATATCACAAAATATATTGACTTGAAACTTGAAGCTCTGAACAAACATGAAAGTCAGGTCAAGTGGATGATTGATCATGATAATATAGATTTTCTGGATTTTGTGAAAACTGTGTCAAAATTCAGAGGCCTGCAATGTAATGTGGCCTATGCAGAAGGATTCAGAGAATGTAAAACATGGCCAAGAGGTCAGACAAAGAGACTATTGCCTTAAAGGGGGAATTAAAAATGAATTTTATGAATACAGTAAAAGGTTCTTTACTGGAGAACTTTTATCCAAAGGGATGGGATTTTAACAGAATAGATGAGTGCTGCTCCAATAAACCGGAAGAAGTGCTTGAAAGACAATCTTTCTGGAACAAGGATTTTTCCCCTGTCATGTGCGAAAATATTCATGATTTTGACATGATGATGGGGCATGAAATAGCCATGGAGATCAAAACAACCAAAGAAAAGGGACAGAAACTGGCCATGATTCTTCCTGTCGGGCCGATGGGCATGTATAAATGGGCGGTTTACTTTTTAAAAGAGTGGAAAACTGATGCGAAGCATGTATATGGATTTAACATGGATGAGTGGTCAGATAAAGATGGGAATACATTGAAAAGCAATGACCCGGCTGCTTTTCAGAATGCGATGATCGATGCCTTTTACGGACCGCTTGGAGAGTTGACAGTTCCTGTGAATCAACGCAATTTCGCCACCAGAGAAAATCTGCCCACATATGCGGAAAAAATTGCATCACTTAAAAAAGAAGGAGCAAAGCTGGTCACTGTTTTCGGTATTGGAAGAATGTGTCATATTGCTTTCTGGGAACCACAGTTCGCTGAGGAGTTTAAAAGTGATGAAGACTGGAAAAAAGAGACACATAGAATCGGTGCCATGCTTCACCCGCTGACAATAGAACAGAATGCCATTACCAGCTTTAAAAGCAGAACCTCACTGGTCCCCTGCAGAGCAAATACCATCGGGCCTGGTCTGTTCTTGCAATCAGATAAAATAATTGGAGGCTGTGACGGGACACTTGCAAGAGGAATGATGTGGCAGGGGATGTCTTTCTGGATGACACTCCGTTATTCTCCAAGCCGATGGGTACCATCAAGTTATATGCCTACTTTGCCTGGAAAACTGTTTTTTCTGAAAGAATTGGCAGGGCCGTTGAATGCTGAATGTAATTAATGGACGAATCGTGACTGAAACAGGGATTATTGAAGGAAACCTGTATATAAAGAATGAAAGAATTCATTCTATTACCTCAGATAAAATATTTGAAGGGGATGTGATCGATGCAAAAAATCAGCTGGTCACTCCGGGCTTCATAGACATCCATTGCCATGGCGGAGGTGGACAGCTCTTTTCACATGATCCTGAAACTGCACTAAAGGCACACAAGAAAAGAGGCACACTCGGGATACTTCCGACTATCGGATATAATATGCCAAAAGAGGTATTTCTTGAAGGGGTAAAGAAATGTGTCCTGTTGAATGATGCGGCTGTTCTTGGAATCAACTGTGAAGGGCCTTTCATCAACAAGGAATATGGGGCGGATACAAGGAATGTCAGAAAAATAGAAGAAGAAGAATACGAGGCGATTTATGATGAAGGTAAAGGCAGAATTCGAATCTGGACATTTTCACCTGAACTGGAAAATGCAGAGTTGTTCAAAGATTTTCTGGAAACCAAAAAAGAAATCATTCCATGTGCCGGTCATACCGGTTGTAATAGAGAGCAACTGAAAAGAACAAAGCTGGTCTGTCATCTTTATGATGGAATGGGTCCGAAAGAAAGAGCCTGCAGAGATATTCATGAAACAGGAACAGCAGAAGCAGTGCTTTCAGATGAGAACCTGTATGCTGAACTGATTGCAGATTGTAAAGGAGTTCATGTATCTGACCTTCTTTTAAAAGTGACCTGCCGGGCGATGGGGGAAGATAAAATCATTCTTATATCAGATGCCATCAGTACCAAGGAAGACTATTCAGACGGAGACCTTAACTATAATGAACTTGGACAATTATCAGGTTCATTGATGACTGTAAATTTAGCTGTATGCAATATGGTTAAACATACAGGAATCAAATGGCATCAGGCAGTTAAAATGGCAACGCTCAATCCTGCTGTTTTATTAGGACTTGACCGTGAAATAGGAAGCCTGGTTGTCGGGAAGAAAGCTAATGTCGTCATCATGAGTGAAGAAGGAAATGTCTATCATGTGATTGAAAACGGGAGGATTTATCAATGAAGAAAATAAAATGGGGTGTGATTGGAGCAGGAGGTATAGCGGACAGAAGAACCATACCTGGAATGATGCTTGCCAACAATGCAGAATTATACAGTGTCATGGAAGTTGACATGAACATTGCAGAAAAACTTAAAGAAAAATACAATGCAAAAAAAGCATATGATAATATTGAAGATTTATTGAAAGACAGCGAAATTGATGCGGTCTATATCGCTTCACCGGTTGTCTATCATAAAGAACAGGCAATGAAAGCGGCTGATGCCGGTAAACATATTCTGCTTGAAAAACCGATCTGTCTGACAGTGGAAGAGGGAAGACAGGTAGTTGATTATTGCGAAAAAAGGAATGTGAAACTTGCAACCGGATTTATGATGAGGTTTCACAGTTATCACCAGAAGATGAAACAATTTGTAAAAGAGGGAAAAATCGGGAATATAGTTTCAGCCAGGGCTCAATTAACCTGCTGGTATCCGGATATGCCCGGGAACTGGAGACAGAGCTTCAACACATCAGGAGGAGGAGCATTAATGGACATGGGTGTTCACTGTCTTGACCTTATTCAATACATCACAGGCTATAAAGCAAGAAGAGTAGCGGGAATGGCCAGCACATTAACCTTTAACTATGAAGTAGAAGACAGTGGATTAATCGTGGTTGAACTTGAAAACGGAGCGTTATGCCATATAGAGTCGAATTTCAACATTCCGGATGATGCAGCAAAGGGAAGACTTGAATTTTATGGAACCAAGGGAAGCATGCTGGCAGAAGGGACCATCAGTCAGATAGAAAGCGGACAGCTGGAAGTGACTTTTTCAGATGATACCAAAGCCTATGATGCTAAGCAGGACCGTCAGGAAGACAGAACTAGAAAAATAAAAGTTGAATTCGGTAATATGTATACCAAAGAAATTGAAAGCTTCAGCGATTCAATCTTGAACAATACAGAAGTCGCTGTTCCTGCATTGGACGGGTTACAGATTCAATCAGTGATTGAAGGAGCATATGCATCTTCAAAAAGCGGTACATATGTAAAACTGTAGGAGAAAAATGGAAAGTATCAGAGTTTTAAAAAAGAATGATTATGACCAGTTATACCTGTTAAGAAGGATATGCTTTGATATTCTGACTGAGGATTATGAAAATTACTGCAGAGAGAACTATTATGATGAAGAAAATTGGATAGGCTTATTCTATTCACACAAACTGGTGTCAGTGGTCTGGATAAAACCGCTCTTTTTAAACTTCAATTCGATTATTGTCAAAGCAGGTGGGCTTGGATCGGTAGCCACATTACCTGAATTCAGAAATCGAGGGTATTCTAAAACACTGATAAATAAAGCATTAGAAGAAATGAACAGTAAAGGGTATCTTCTTTCATCCTTAGCTCCTTTTTTACAGAGTTTTTATGAAAAATTCGGGTATGTTCACTCTTTTGATTTTAAGGAAATCACTTATCAGACAGAAAAGCTGAAGCATCTTGAAAAGGAATACTCAGTAGATGAAGTAAATGAAAATCACTGTGAAGAGTTAATCAAAGCAAGGCAGCATAATTTAAACAGATATCAGCTGATGGGTTATAGAAATGAGTACTATACAAAGCAATACTTGAAAAAATATGATGTTAAGCAATATAGGATAGTCAGGATCGGTGATGAAGGATACCTGGTCTTCAAAGAATATCAGAATATGGTGAAACTGATTGAAATAGAATATAAAAATATAGAAATTCTGTCTGTTCTTTTAGCCTATATATATAATGTATACAGCAATAAAGAGAAAATTGTCATTGTTTCACCTGATGATAACATCATCAAGGACTACATCGGAGTTACTCCTGATGAGGAGAAAATCCTTTATGGAAAGATGACAAAAGTCATTAATGTCAAGAAAATTCTTGAGATGACATCCTTCGGGGAAGATTTTGTAATGAAAGTCGATAATGAGAAATATGATATAAAGAACCGGCAAATTCTGATGACAGACAAAGAAGAAGACATAGCTTTCTCGATTCAGTCATTCACGCAGTATATACTGGGTATAAGAGCATTGGATGATCTTTTGTTTCTTGGCCAAGTGAAAATGAGAAGAAAGCTTGATATTGGAATCACAAAAAAAATAATTTATGAAAATGAGGGATACTAACATGAATAACGGGTTTTATACAGCACTTGGCACACCTTTAGATGATACCGGAAAACTGCAGAAAAGCAGTTTCGAAGCACAGATTGAAAGGCAGATTGATGCGAAAGCAGCGGGATTTCTCTGTATGGGATCTATGGGCAACATGGTTGGCGTTAGAGAAAGCGAGTATTTCAATGTAGCCAAGACCTGTGTATTGCAGAACAGAAAACGACTTCCTTTGATGATAGGCGTCATGGACAATTCAATCGGAAGGGTGCTTGACAGAGTGAACACATTAGATGGATTGAACATTGATGGGGTAGTCGCCACAACACCTTATTATTACAGATCAAATCAGGAACAGATTGTGACTTTTTACGATGAAATTGCAAAAAAATCAAAGTTTCCTTTATTTATGTATGATCTTCCTGGTGTGACACAATCTCCAATCACTGCAGATACAGTGATCAGACTGATGAAAAACAAAAATATTAAAGGAATCAAATCAGGCAATATGAACTTATTGTCAGAGATTATGAGATGCGGTGTTGACTACAGTTCATTTGATATGTTTTATAGCGGATTAGATACATTTGATATTGCCTTAAAAGGTGGCATTACAAAAAATCTTGATGGAATGTTTGCCAGTACCCCGGTCAACAGCGAAAAAATGTATCATGGTGATAATCCTTCAAAATATCTGAATAATATTCTCAGCTTAAGAAATATGTTTATTAAACATGGTGTTCTGAACAGTTTTTCATATGCAATGGGATTATTAGGATGTCCGGGTCATTATCATGAGGATTATACAGGAGATATTGGTGAGGATGCAAAAAGAGAAATCAAGGAATTTATGAGTAAAATAGGAGAGATTTAATGAAACCATCACGAATGACACTAGGAACAGTTCAGCTGGGACTTGACTATGGGATTAACAACAAAGAAGGTAAACCATCATTAGAAAAAGCATTCAGGATCCTTGACCATGCTTTTCTAAACGGCATCAATACCTTTGATACAGCAGCGGGATATGGAGAAAGTGAAAAAGTAATCGGACAGTATTTTAATTATAATAAAGCAGCTAAAGACAAAATATCCATAGTGACGAAGTTCAAACTGGGAGAAGTGAAAAAAGAAGAAGTCAGAAAGAAAATGTTTGAATCAGTTGAAGCGTCACTAATGAATATAGGTGTTAATAAAATAAAAACACTTTTAATGCATGATGCAAAAGAGTATCAGCTTTATCAGAAAGAGATTGATGAGGGTTTTTCTCAGCTGATTGAGGAAAGGATGATTGAAAAAGCAGGTGCTAGCGCTTATTCCTTTGAAGAAATGGAACTTATGCTGGGAAATGAACTATATACATCATTTCAGTTACCGGTTAACATGCTTGACCAGAGAATAACCAATAATGAAAGAAAGAAAAGCAAACTGATAAAGAAAACGATATATGTAAGAAGTATCTATCTGCAGGGGATCTTTTTTAAAGACCCGAACAGTTTGACAGGTAATCTGGCTGAGGTCGCTCCGTTTATCAGGAAAGTTCAAAGACTTGCAGAAGAAAATGCGATGTCAATTGCAGAACTTGCCATGAGATATGTAAACAGCCTTGATTATGTTGATTCACTTGTCATAGGGTGTGACAATGAAAAGCAAGTTGAAGAAAATGCAATCTTAACTGAAAAAGAAAAATTCAGCAGTGACAAAATGACAGAAATTGAACAAAGACTGGCTGGAGTGCCAGAGTGGGTATTTTACCCCATGTACTGGGATAAACAGAAGTAGAAAGAGAGAATAAAATGGGAGTACTTGATAAATTTTCACTAAAAGGCAAAGTGGCATTAGTCACAGGAGGCGCTGGGCTTTATGGTAAGCAGATGGTCATAGCGATGGCAGAAGCTGGAGCTACCACCTATACTGCTTCAAGAAATCTTGAAAATCTGACTGAGTTTACAGATAAGCTGAAGAAAGAAAGAAATCTTGAGGTTATTCCTCTTCAATATGATCAGGGAAATCATCAGTCCATTATTGATTTAAAAGATGAGATTGTGAGAAGAAGCGGGAAAATAGACATACTGATCAACAACTCAGTTTACAGAAGCGGTAACATTGTTGAGCTGACTTTTGAAAAACTGGAAAGTGACCTTCTGATTAATGGTACAGGACTTATTTTCATGCATCGTGAATTTGCAGACCAGATGGCATTGCAAGGTGGAGGCACTATCATCAATATCGGTTCTATCTATGGACTGGTCGGTTATGATGACTGGCTTTATGAAGGAACAGGATTACAGAAGACAGGTGGTGCTGCTTATTATTTCAACAAAGGTGGAATGGCTAATCTGACAAAATTCTTTGCAGGATATTACGGACCAAAAGGTGTCAGGGTGAACTGCATTCATCCAGGTGGATATGAAACTGATTCTCAACCGGAAGCATTCAAGCAGAACTACAGTAAAAAGACTTTTCTGAAGAGATTGGCAAATGATGAAGATATGAAGGGGATACTTGTTTTTTTAGCATCAGATGCATCCTCATATATTACTGGGACAAACATACCGGTTGACGGTGGATTGACCGCAAAGTAGATGATTCTAATCATCAGGAAGTGAGCTTCTAATGGAACCTATTATTAACAAGAAACAAATTAATTTAGCCATGGTGGGAATGGTAGATCAGAATGGACATCCTTATTCATGGAGTGCAATCTGCAATGGATATGATGAAAAGGAAATGGAAAAATGCGGTTATCCGACAATTCCTGATTATCTGGGGAAACAGCCGAAAGAAACACTTGCCATTCCTGATGTCAATGTCACTCATATCTGGTGTGACGATTATGAGCAGGCAAAACATGTAGCTAAAGCGTCTCTTATCCCTAATGTTGTCAAAAGACCGGAAGATGTGATTGGAAAGGTTGATGCAGTGGTTATTCCCACAGATAAAGGCTGGGAGCATGTAGAAAGAGCAAGAGTGTTCATGGAAGCTGGAATTCCGGTTTTTATTGATAAACCCATGTGCGATAATGAAAAAGATCTGCAGCAGTTTGTAAAGTGGCATAAAGAAGGAAAGAAATTCATGTCATCAAGTTCTATGAGGTATTCCAACTGGTCTGTCAACATCAGAGAAGATCTGGAAAAATATGGTAATTTACGATATGTAAATATCCAGACTCCAAAAACCTGGGAAAGATATGGAATTCACGCACTTGAAGGAATTTACCCGGTAGTGAAACAAGGATTCATTTCAGTGACTAACAGCGGTTCATATAAAAGAGATATTATTCATCTGAAACATAAAAATGACATCGATGTCATTATTGCAGCAATTTACGACATGAAATGCTTTGGTAAGGTGACACTTGCAGGTGATAAGGACTTTACCTTTGCTGAATCAGGAGGGTCATATGAATCTTTCAGAGCCCAGCTGGAAGCGTATATAGGCTATCTCAGAACTGGAATCATGCCTTTTCCATTTGAAGAAACAGTGGAAATGATGAAAATCATTGCTGCTGGAATCATCAGCAGAAATGAAAAAGGCAGAGAAGTGTTTTTAGATGAAATAAAGGTGTGAAAATGAAAGATAATCAATACTGGTTTGACCAACTTGAAAAGTATGTGGCAGGCGGATCGTCAACAGGTTCAAAAAAAGCAACGCTCCTGCCTGAGGAACCGACAGTCATTATGAGAGGAAATGGCTGCAGAGTCATTGATGCAGATAAAAAAGAATATATTGATTACAGAAATGGACTTGGACCGGTCACACTTGGATATAATATTAAAGAAGTGAATAATGCGATAAAAAGACAGCTGACAAAAGGGATTGTCTATGGGCATCCGACACCTCTTGAAGCAGAAGTAGCTAAGCTGTTCACAAAAATTGTTCCCTGTGCAGAGAAAGTAAGATTTCTGAAGACGGGGGGAGAAGCACTTGCAGCCTGTATCAAACTTTCCCGTGCTTATACAGGGAAAAAGCATATTATACAGATTGGTTATAACGGATGGATCAATACATTGAGCGAAGGAGCAAAACTTAATCCAAGGGAGAGCATAAGCGGTATTCCTGCAGGGATTACAGAAGAACTGAGTCAATTACATCATACCGTCAACTGGAACGATCAGAGTACCGTGAAACAGTTATATGAAACATACAGAAACGACATTGCTGCGGTTGTAGTGGCCGCAGATTATAAAGAAATAGATAAAGGAAAAGAATTTTACCCGTTTTTAAGGGAAATAACAGAAGTAAACAACTCAGTCCTTGTATTTGATGAAATTGTGACAGGCTTTAGAATAGCATTGGGTGGAGTGTCAGAATACTTTAATGTCATTCCAGATATGGCAGTGTTTGCAAAAGGAATCGCGAACGGAATGCCTCTTTCTGTTTTCATGGGAAAAACTGACATAATGGAATGTCTGTCAAAAGGTGCCACTGTTTCTTCTACTTATGGCGGTGAAGCATTATCTCTTGCTGCATGTAAACAAGTGATTAAATTTTACCAGAAGGAAAATGTCATAAATCATTTATGGAAAACAGGAGAAAAACTTTGGAGCTCATTAAATAGAATGTTTGAAGAAAAAAACATCGACATCAGGGTAGTGGGTTATCCGCCTTGTGCGGTTTTTGTTTCTGAGGATAACAATTTATTAAAAGATTTCTTCAGGAGCGCTTATGATAATGGAATTTCTTTATACAATGTATCCTATGTCAATTTTTCTCATAAACAAAAGGATATTGAGGAGACATTAGAAAAACTGGAAAAATGTTTCTAAAGAGCAAATAAAAAAGACTGCATATGCAGTCTTTTTAAATGCTTATCTTATTTTTGTTTCTTAATCGGAGGTTCTTCTTTTTTAGTCCCTAAATATGAAGGCAAATCCATTCCAGCCTGGTCAAACATTTCCTGCATGGGAGGGATTGATTTCATTAATCCTGAAAGGAAGTTGGCAGTTGATGATTTTCCATCACTGCCATTACCACTATCCCAGACAGTGATTTTATCAAATTTGATGTTTTTAATAGCATCGACTTGTGTTTTGACCAGTTCTTCAATTTTATCAGCTAAAATAAGTTTTATTGCTGCATTAGGTTCTCCGCCAGCTGCTTTGACTAACCGCTCATAACCTAATGCCTGTTTACTGAGAATCTCTTCTATCCCGCGAGCCTGTGCTTCCATTTTTGCATAAGTAGCGTCTGCTTCTCCCTTAGCTAATCTTCTGATTCTTTCAGCTTCAGCTTCTGCAGCGATTTCAATTCGTTTCTTGTCAATCTGCGCTTGAACCATGATATCAGCTTCTTTGGTAGCTAATTCTCTGGAGGCTCGAGGTCACTGAAAAAGTCTACTGTTTTAGAACAGTGGGCTTTTTACATGTAAAATGGTATAATAAAAGTATAATAAATCGCATGT
>JAFGUQ010000195.1 GCA_016938455.1 Clostridia bacterium | reverse complement strand
ATTTTTTAACAAAACATTTTTTCTGAAATTATCAATTGCTAATTTAATTATATACCTAAATATATTTTTTGAAAAATCTTTTACGAACAGATAGAAAAAAGCCCTCAATCCATTGAGGGCCTTTTCCTTTTGTCAGAAATATATTTTTAGGAATTATTCAAGCTATTTTCCAAGCACATCCACGTTTCTCATCTGGAAGTCTCCATAAGCCACTGAACCATGTTCATTGATGTCAAGACCTGTTACTTCATGATCAGCATCTACTCTTAACCCGTTGACTTTCTTGATGACTTTGAAAAGTACGAATGTTGTTCCGATGGTCCATGCTGCCACTGTGACTACTCCAAGTGCCTGTATTCCAAGCAATGAGAATCCACCGCCGTAGAACAACCCGCCATCTACTGCAAATAAGCCGACCAGTAGTGTTCCTACACTTCCACATACTCCATGAACAGCAACTGCTCCTACCGGATCATCTACTTTCATTACCTTTTCTATGAATTCTACAGCAAAGACAACTAACGCACCTGCAATCACTCCAATGGCAATAGCTCCATAAAGATCAACTGCAGCACATCCGGCTGTGATTCCTACAAGCCCTGCCAGCACTCCGTTCAATGTCATGCTGACATCAGGTTTTTTGTATTTTATCCATGTCACCATCATGGCGACTACTCCGCCTGCTGCAGCTGCCAGATTGGTTGTCATGGCGATGTGTCCGATTGAATTATTGAATCCTAATGTACTTCCTGGATTGAAGCCAAACCATCCGAACCAGAGAATGAATACACCAAGCGCTCCTAAGGTGATGCTGTGTCCGGGAATAGCATTCGGTTTTCCCTCTTTTGTATATTTTCCGATTCTCGGTCCTAAGATGATAGCACCGACAAGTGCTGCCCAGCCACCTACTGAGTGAACTACTGTTGAACCCGCAAAGTCAATCATACCAAGGTTATATAACCATCCGCCACCCCAGATCCAGTGACCTACAACCGGATAAATGACAAGACTGATGACAAAACTGTAGATGATGTAAGCTGAAAATTTTGTTCGTTCTGCCATTGCACCGGATACGATAGTTGCTGCTGTGGCTGCAAATACTGTCTGGAAGATAATAAAAGCTTCCAAAGGAATGGATAATCCAAGTTGTTCAATGGTAATGTTTGTTGCAAAAAAACCTGTGGTTCCGAATAAACCGAATTTATCTGCTCCGAACATGATACCGAATCCCACTGCAAAGTAAACTAATGATCCGATAGCGACATCCATCATATTCTTCATGATGATATTGCTTGCATTTTTCGCTCTCGTGAATCCTGCTTCAACCATGGCGAATCCTGCCTGCATGAAAAATACCAGGAATGCTGCCACTAAGACCCAGACTGTGTCGATGGCTGAAATATTACTTTCTTCAGCTCCGAAGACGACAGATGGCACAATAATAAATAATGCGACTGTCAATAAAACTACTAATCTTTTTTTCATTTATCTCTCCTCCTATATGGCAATTGCGCCACGCTCTCCTGTTCTTATTCTGATGGCATCGACAACGTCATAAACAAAAATCTTCCCATCCCCTATTTCCCCTGTTTTTACTGCTTTTACAATTAAATCTATCAAAGTCTCAACAGATTCATCCTTGACTACCGTTTCGATTTTTACTTTAGGTAATAAATTGACTGTTATTTCTGTCCCTCTGTAGATCTCAGTTCTGCCCTTCTGTAACCCACACCCGGAAACCATGGTCACTGACATACCATGATGGTCATTTGCGCTTAATATTTCCTTGACTGCTTCAAGTTTGCCAGCTCTTGTGATAATTTCGAGTTTCTTCATCTTTCTTCCTCCTCCTTAAAATAAAAAGGCGCCAAATTCCTACCGCATCTTAGCGTGATATAGAATTTGACGTCCTAGTCATCAGATAAATTCATCGTTGAATTCATCAAAACATATTTAATTATGAAGGTATGTTAGCACATATATTTCATATAGGCAATACTTTTTTTAATATTTTTATGTTTTTTGCAATATTTCTTTTATCATCTTGCATTTATCCGCTTATTTCAGCAAGCCTTTGGAGTATGCTGTCCAGCATTTCCTGATATTTCTGCAGTTTTTCTTTTTCTTCATTAACCACACTTTCTGGTGCTTTGCTGATAAAGTTCTCATTGCTCAGTTTTCCAGAAGCTCTCTTTACTTCTCCTTCAAGTCTTTTCTTCTCATTCTGTAATCTTAACAGTTCAGCTTCTATGTCAATCAGGTCTTTCATGGGAATATAGACAGTAGCTTTATCAAAAATCAGGGAAATTGAACTGTCAGGAGTAGCTTCTCCTTCTTTAAGTATTGATAAACCACTTGAATATGCCAGTTTTTCAAAGTATGGTGCGGATTTTTCAATCAGGTCAACAATCGCAGTGTCCTCTGCAGCAAAAACGAGTTTTGTCTTTCTTGACGGTTTAACCTCCATGGTGCTTCTTGTATTTCTGATTGATTTGATGATTTCCATGATGAAAGTCATGTCTTTTTCTTCCTGTGTAAAAACAAGCTTTTCATCAGCTTCAGGCCATGATGAAATCATAATGCTTTCATCATCATTAATCAGGCTCATATAGATTTCTTCAGTGATGAATGGCATGAACGGGTGAAGCAGCTTCATGGAGATGGAAAGCACTTCATTCAGAACAAACTGTGCTTCAATTCTGCTGTCGTTATCCTTGTCATACAGTCTTGGTTTTATCAGTTCAATATACCAGTCACAGAAATCCTCCCAGATGAATTCGTAGATTTTATGTAATGCCATGCCGAATTCAAATTTATCAATATTATCAGTCACCTCAGTTATTAGGTGGTTTGCTTTCGTCAATATCCATTTATCAGCATTGGTGAACTTATCTTTATCAATAGATTTAAAAGACACTTCCTCATCAAAGTTCATCAGGACAAATCGTGTGGCATTCCATATTTTATTGGCAAAGTTTCTTGAAGAAAGAAGTTTCTGCTCTGAAAAACGAAGGTCATTTCCCGGAGAATTTCCAATAATCAATGCAAAGCGAAGTGCATCTGTTCCATATTCTTTAATCACATCGAGAGGGTCAATACCATTACCAAGTGACTTTGACATTTTAAGGCCATCAGCATCTCTCACTAATCCATGCATAGCAACATATTTAAACGGTGCCTGTTTCATATGCTCCATACTGGAGAAAATCATTCTGGCTACCCAGAAAAAGATGATATCATATCCTGTCACGAGTACATCGGTAGGGAAAAAATACTTGAGCTCATCAGTTTCTTCCGGCCATCCTAATGTTGAAAATGGCCATAATGCACTGGAAAACCATGTATCGAGTGTATCTTCATCCTGAATAAGATGACTGCTGCCGCATTTTTCGCAGGTATCAGGTTTTGTATCAGCTACCATGATATGCTGACAGTCCTGACAATAATATGCCGGGATTCTATGACCCCACCACAATTGTCTGGAAATACACCAGTCCTGAATATTTTCCATCCAGTTGAAATAGGTCTTGGTGAAGCGTTCAGGAACGAAAGTGACCTTGCCTTCATTAACCACATCAATTGCCGGTTTCGCCAGTGGTTCCATTTTAACAAACCATTGTAAAGAAGCCATCGGCTCAATGATGGTATCACAGCGATAGCAGGCACCTACATTGTGTTTATGCTCTTCTATTTTCACCAGTAATCCCAGTTGATCAAGATCACTGATGATTTTCTTTCTTGCTTCATAACGGTCAAGCCCCTCATATTGACCAGCATTTTCATTCATGGTCGCATCTTCGTTCATGACATTGATTTCTTCTAACTGATGTCTAAGACCGATCATGAAATCATTCGGATCATGAGCTGGAGTGATTTTAACTGCACCGGTACCGAAATCTTTGTCAACATAGGAATCAGCAATTATAGGAATCTCTCTGTCAAGAAGCGGTAATATGACTGTTTTTCCAATCATGTGACTGTATCTTTCGTCTTCAGGATTAACCGCAACTGCACTGTCTCCCAGCATGGTTTCAGGTCGGGTAGTCGCAACGACAATGTACTCTTCACTGTCCTTAACCGGGTATTTCATATGCCAGAAATGGCCATTTTTCTCATCATATTCCACTTCAGCATTTGAAATGGAAGTTTTACAGGTCGGGCACCAGTTGATAATGCGGTTGCTTCTGTAAATCAACCCGTCATTGTACAGCTTGATGAAAACAGTGGTCACGGCTTTCGATAACCCTTCATCCATGGTGAAGCGTTCTCTCTCCCAGTCACAGGAACTTCCCAGTTTTTTAAGCTGTTCTACAATTCGTGATCCATAAACCTTTTTCCATTCCCATGCTTTTTCAAGAAACTTCTCTCTACCCAGATCCTTTTTGGAGATTCCTTCTTTTTTCAGAGCTTCAACCAGTTTCGCTTCTGTGGCAATTGATGCATGGTCAGTACCTGGAAGCCATAAAGCTTCAAAACCCTGCATTCTCTTCATCCTTATGAGAATATCCTGCCATGTGTTGTCCATGGCATGACCCATGTGAAGCTGGCCTGTTATATTTGGAGGTGGAATCACAATAGTATACGGAATTTTCCTGCTGTTCACTTCAGCATGAAAATATCTGTGGTCCATCCACTTTTTATATAGTCTGTCCTCAAGTTCATTCGGGTTATATGTTTTATCAATTAATTTCGCCATCATTTTCTCCTACCTGAATGCTATTAAAATCAGTACCATTCCAGGCAGAAATATCAGTGAGCCGATGATTTTAATCATGGCAATGGCTTTATATTCCTGCAGTTCTTTCAGCTTCTCTGTTTCAAGCCCCTCCATCTTAATTGTCTGTTTCGATGCAAGATCAGTCTTTTTAAGGATCAGCTTTGCACCGTAAACGACAGCTACGCCAATAACCGCCATTGCTATTCCCAGTATTTTCAAAAAAAGATCCATATTTCCTCCCATAAAAAAACTTCTCTATCCAAAAAGGACGAAGAAGTTCGCGGTACCACCTTTATTGTATTCTGACTTAACAGAATACCTCTCATCACCTTAACGCGGTCAACGCCGACATCTACTGCTATTTCAATATCAGGGCTCCAGAGCGACCTTCACATCTTTACTACACTTAGGAATCTCTCACCTATCATTCCCTCTCTGTCAAGAGCAAGTATGTTACTCCTCTCCTTCACGGCTTTCATAAATCTTACACCAAATCGAATATGGTGTCAATATGCACTGTTCAATGATTATCTTTTTTCCCCATCCTCAATCCAGTAACCCTTCTTGTTATAATGCAGATGCAGTCCTTCTTCATAATTTCTGGTGATCATTGTATCCTCAGTATAGTCAGGCGATTGCTTAATGGCTGATTTATCCAGTTTGACAAACACCTTTGATTCCATCCAGCTGATATAATCAATCCATTTTGGTGACAGCAGCACTTTCTTGCCAGGCAGAAAGTTTCTTGTATCCACTATAAGATATCGAATAGCCCAGGTTTCCTCGTCAATGACAAAGTCATCCACATGCCCTATCTCACCGTCATTTACTTTAAGGAAATATCCTCTCACATGATATGTGCTTCTCAGATTCGGTTCCCAGACATTCTCAATCCGATTCGGTATTTTAGTTTTGTCCAGCACTTCCTTTGGTATGAACGGGTAGGGTCCCCACATATTGGACCCGCTCCAGTACATCGGTAATCCGTAATAGTTGTAGAATTCATCTTCATATTGTCTGGATACCGGTTTTTCACTGTCATAAGGCGGACTTTCCTTGATCTGTTTTTTAGTAAGCGATACATTGATCACTTCATTTTCAGCATCGATGTTTGACAGAGAATGTGGTGATATCAAAACCAGCCTTCCAGTCAGCCAATGACCTGTTTCCACAACCAGATATCGTATCGTCCAATGTAAATCGTCAAAATAGCACTCTCTGATACTGCCTATCTCTCCGTCAATACTGTTTAATTTGTATCCTTGAATTGTTTTTGCTTTGATTAGCATAATTTTGCTCCTTTCACTGCTGATTAACTATCATAAGCTAATGAAATGCCAACACATAAGATGCTATAAAATGGTTTGTTTAATTATAACGTATAGTTACCCAGAAATTTATCAGAAAAAACGGTTAAAATATCATATGGCCGATACTTTTCATACAAAATCAGCGGTCTATGATTTCAATCAGTTTATAGAGCAGACACCAGGGCATATTGAAACCGCTTGCTTTTAATTGTTTCATTTTCCATCAGCTGGGAATCAGTGAGACTTTGGTTTGTCACTCTCAGTCCAGTACCCGTCTTTGTTATAATGAAGATGCAATCCCGCTTCATAATCCCTTGTGATCATTGAATCCTCAGTATAATCCGGTGACTGCTTAATGACTGATTTATCCAGATGAACATATACTTTTGATTCAATCCAGCTGACAGAATCAATCCATTCCGGTGACAGAAGCACTTTTTTCCCTGGAAGCCAGTTTCTTGTATCCACAATCAGGTAACGAATGGCCCAGGTTTCCTCATCGATGACAAAATCATCCACATGGCCTATCTCACCGTCATTTACTTTCAGGAAATATCCTCTCACCTGAGATGTGCTTCTCAGATTGGACTCCCATGTTTTCTCAATCTTTTCCGGTTTACCGGTCACATCCATGACTTTTTTTGATATGTAAGGATAAGGTCCCCACATATATGGCCCGTTCCAGTACATAGGTATTCCATAATAATTATTATAAGCATCTTCATACTGTTTTGATACGGGTTTTTCGCTGTCATATGGAGGACTTTCTTCAATCTGTTTCTTAGTCAGGCTGACAGCAATCGTCTCTGTTTCCATATCGATGTGTGATAATGAATGCGGTGAAATCAGCACCATTCTGCCTGTCAGCCAATTTCCTGTTTCCACAACCAGATACCGTATTGCCCAATGCCGGTCATCAAAGTAACAGTCTCTGATACTGCCTATTTCCCCATTAATACTATTTAATTTATATCCTTTTATTTTTTTTGCTTTAAATAACATGATTTTACTCCTTTCATCACTAATTAATTAATATAAACTGATGTAAGGCTAATACATTTGTTGAAATGATTTTTTTGCAGTTGCATTATATAGTTACCCAAAAAATAGGATAAAAAAACGGATTTGGCATCACTAATATATTTGTTTAGTAGTAAATCCAAGCTTTTTATTAAATGAATTTATCAAGGTGTTTATCCCATATTTTTTAAATTCTGTTTTATATGTTTCAATCGAATTGCTGATATTAATCTCTGTATTAAACATATCCATCAGTAGCTTTGTATTATAACTATCACCGAATTTTTTGAAATTCAGTGAATTTTCACCAGAGAGCATCTTTGAAAAAGTAAACAAATCATAATATGTATTCGTTTCATACATTAATTCATTTGGATAACTGCTGATAAATTCCTCAACTTCCTTATCACTGATAATAGAATATTGAGTATTTTCCGGTTGAAGGATTCCCCTGAATTCATTTTTTATCATGACTTCACCATTATTGCTTCCATATTCATAATTAACTTCTTCGATGCCATATTTCAAGTCAAAATAATAGTCACTGTTTCTTAAGACTATGTTCAATCTCTCCATCAAGGAATCTGCATTACCTGAAAATTCTGGTAGCACATAGAAAGATATATCCTTTTTCATTTCAACTAATTTTTCTTTATTGATACCTTCTAAGAAATATCCGACTTGATATTCATAATCAGGTTTTCGATTTGGTCTTGTTTGCCCCCTGTAATATGTGAAATTGAATTCGGAGGCCAGTATTAAGCTGTCAGGCAGATCACCAGGTTGAAGTGAAAATGCATTCATATACTCATTTTCCTGAAGCATTCTGATATATGAAAAAGCCAAATTAAAATTATCTGAAAAAACAGCATCTTCAAATGATTCTGTTTTAGGATTAAAGCTGATAGCACTTTCGTTATATGCATTGATATATACATCAAAACTCCTGAACAAATCAGCGGTGCAATGACCTGCAGAATTTTGATTGAAAAACAAAGGATATGACTCTGGGTAAAGGTTTTTCACTTGAGCCAGGTACTCAGTAAACTCATCTATTGTCATTGGAATTGAAATGTTCAGACTCTTTAAGTATTCACTGTTATAATACCTTTGTAAAACTGTGATATTGGAAGCAACAGGTATGGCAAATATCTTTGCACCATTTGAAACCGGTTTAATATACTTACTATCAATTAACTGGTCCCAGTTATATTTCACATAATATGGTTTCAGATCAAGTAATTTATTGTTTTCAATCATATTGTAAATATATTTATTATATATATAGGCAGCACCGTTAGTCAGATAAAGTACTCCGTCTATTTTTTCATTAAAAACATAATCAATCGTTTTATTATTGATATAGTTCAGGTTGATTGAGATATCATATTTGTCATTAAAATAGTTAGACCAGCTTATACTGCTATCTATATCATAGTTATAATAACTGTCTGAAATAATATAATTGACGTCGAGAATGCTTATTGACTCATCTGAGTTATTGATGTCAGGTGTTTCTGGTCCATTGCTCATATCAGACAATTCTAGATCATTACTCTGAATAACCGGCTTGTTGCTTTCAACCACTTTTTCATTACTATTACATCCTGCAACCAGCAAGATAATAATTATTAATAAAACCAGTTTTCTTTTCATGATCATCTTCCTAATCTTTT
>JAFGUQ010000022.1 GCA_016938455.1 Clostridia bacterium | reverse complement strand
CTGCCACCAGTTTTGTCGGTACTTTTCATGATGCTGGTTTCAGGAGGAGGGTCAAGCAGCATATCACTTGGAATCAGAGATATGGATAAAAGTGAGTCATCAAGACAGATTATAGAGTATTTGGAGCAGAGTGACAAATATGCTGTCAGTCTATATGAAGATGACAGTTATCTTACCGATATCACTGAAAAAGATATCAGAGCAGGGATTGTGATTCCTGATGGATTTGAAAGTTCTCTTATTAATCAGCAGCCGTTGATGGTAGAGCTGTATTCTATTGAAGGAGTATCTGTCTTAGGCTGGCTTGATGCTTTCATCAATCAGAAAATATCAGTCATATTCAGTGTTTCGCAATCTTCACAATACCACCAGCTGCTTGAAGGCTACAAAGACAAGTACCTGACGTTGAAAGTCAATGAAATCACTGATTTATCAAACAAGGCTGATGCTTCTCAGACAGGATTTGGCATGTATCTGTTTGCCTCTGTCTTTTCAATCTGGGGAATCTGTGCTTTATCATATAAAGAGAAGATTTACAGGACCTATCAGCGAATTCTGACCACTCCTGCCAGAAATTATCATTTTGTATTTGGGAATATCCTGTCTTGCATGTGGTTTGCCATGGTTCATATGCTTATTTCAATTCCTGTGATTTACCTTCTGTTTGACATTAAAGATATTATCCCGGCAGGGGACTTGATAGTTCTGATGCTATGTTTATACCTCAGTACTATATCACTTGGGTCACTGCTGGTCTCTACTGCAAAAAGTCAAAGTTCTGTATCAGCAATGAATATATTGATTTTATCTATTACAAGCATGCTTGGCGGCTGTTACTGGCCGATTGATTTCATGCCGGTCTTCATGCAGAACATAGCTAAGGTGACTCCACAATACTGGTTTAACACTGCGATCACAAAAATGATTAAAGGGGAGGGGATCGGAGCTAATCTAATCGTTCTCTTATGCTTCTTTGCACTTTATGTTCTCATTTACTTACTGATTGCCAAATTCAAGAAAAACAATATAAGTGCGACATAAAAAACAACACCTTGCGGTGCTGTTTTTTCTTAGAGTTATTATATCTTAAATAACTATCTTCTTTTAGCTTCAAAGCAATCTTTGCAATAAATTGGTCTGTCTCCACTTGGCTGGAAAGGAACCTTTGTATCTGCACCACATTCATCACATGTTACATCGTACATTTTTCTTTCACTACTTCCACCCATACCTCTGTTGTTGTTTCTTTGAGCTTTCTTTTTCCCTCTGCATTCGGGACATCTTGCAGGATCATTCTTGAAACCTTTTTCAGCATAAAATGCCTGTTCAGCTTCTGTAAATGTGAATGTGCTTCCACAATCTCTGCATGTAATATTCTTATCCATGTTTTTCCTCCGATTTGTTATTGCCTTTTTGAAAATTATATTAGATTTTTACCAGTACCTGAAAGTAGTTGATGTGCACCTGATACTCATTTTTTTAAAGGT
>JAFGUQ010000194.1 GCA_016938455.1 Clostridia bacterium | reverse complement strand
TAGTGTATAATTGAACCGCCGTGTACCGAACGGTACGCACGGTGGTGTGAGAGGACGGGAAAGTAAAATTTCCCTCCTACTCGATTTATATCATTAGACTCATCGATGTTTATCATTATGTTTTTTAAGATTGAATAATGAAAATGGGAGTGATAGAATTGAGAAATGGGACTATTAAAAATGACTGTTAAGGAGAAAAATGATGGATAACAAAGGTGAATGGTTACAGTGGAGAAAAGATTCGATGAGAACAGGGCATAGTACTTTACCAGGAAAAATTAATGAACCTGAAATCATCAGTGAGACCTTTATTGGAGCCTATGAGGATTTTATCGTCATTCCTAAAGAAGGCGGAGAGCATTCACTGCTGTTAAGTAACATAAATTCTGATGAAATAAATGAAGATGAGATCAGAAAAGAATATGAAATGGACTTGTATCTTGATGTCGAGGGAACAGGGACTGAGGAAAAAGTAGAAGAGAACATCATGGTGCGGTATATTAAAAAGGAAAGTGGTAAAGGATATTATCGTGTCCGTTTTGAATTCGCATTTGAGAATGAAAGATGGGGAAGTGATGAGCCAACTTATGGTTATCTTGAAGAAAGAGTCAATGGTGAGTGGCAGACCATATGGAGAACCGAACCTGATGCAGTGGCTTTCTGGAGACCTAATCTTCTGCTAACTGATATCAACAATGATGGTATTGATGAAATCATCACCACAGAAAAAGGAAGATTAATTGCTTATGACTTTAATAGCGGAGAAAAAATCAGAGATCTGACCTACCATAAATCCAGAAATTACGGAGAATATTTTGCTTATGATTTCACTGGAAACGGTTATCCTGATTTCTTCTCTATTGTTCATTTTCCCGCTCATGCTGAAGTCATTTTAAATGATGGAAAAGACTTTTCCTGCGCTTGGATTGATAACATTCAGGAAACTATTGCTGACACAGATAAGCTCCTTGTCACTGTTATTAATCCGATCAGTGACCTCGATGAGGACGGGAAAGCTGAAATCATATTCAGCCGTTTTAATCAGTTAGGGGATCATAAGTGGTATACCACTGTTCTGGAACCTGTTTCCGGTGAGCTGAAATATTCAATTGCTGATTTTGTCACTGTGGAAATACTGAATACCGGCATTGATGATAAACCACAATTATATGGATATATGACAGACGGAAGTTATATCAATCCAGAAGCCAATGCTGCAATTTATGAAATAGTAAACGGACAGGTAAAGAAAGTGTTCTCTGATCATGACATGTTCTGGTTTCAATATCTTCCAAGGACACCTTTTTCTGCTTGTATTCCAAGAACTAAAATTGTAAGTTTAGATGGAAGAACCATTCTCTGCGGAAAAAAACTCAATCATGAAAACTACAGATTATCATTGAACACTTTTCAAAACGGAAAAATGATACAGAGTGGAAGTGTTGTTCTTCCGACTCCTTCGATTCAATATGTCACCGGAAAGGGAGATATTCTTATTAAAACTGTCAGATCAGATGATTACCTGGTGAATGCTGAGGGGTTCAAAATGAAAAAAATAGGTTCCAGAATTGTCCCTGGAAGACCTTTTGAAAGTGGAATCTGTGAAAAAGGACGCAGAAATGTTCCCTATGGCATAACCCCGACAACCAAAGTCGGAGGAGCTCCAGTTGTTTATAAAGATAATGAGAATCAGTATCTTGTGTTACCTGATTTACTGAATAAAAACATTTACTGTTTTACTTGGGATGAGAATAATCGTCTTATTGAAAAATGGAAGAAACCGGGGTTTGGCATGGAGCTCGGTGCAGGTGTTACCATCAGAAGAGAAGGTGAGCGAAAAACGGTTCTTTTTGGTAATACCGCTGATGACGGCACAGCAAAACTGACTGAAGTGACCAGTGACGGTGACATTGTAAAGGAGATTCCGGTGAATAAGATTCCAGCACCTATGTTGAACCCGTTGACCGCATATATCGGTATGGGACCTGCTTCATGGATGACCATTCCATTAACTGACAGTGAACATGATGATATCCTGATTACCTCATATAAAAATAATATGCACAGTGGATTCTCTACTGCTTATCATGGCAATACCGGCGCTTTCATGTGGGAAAAAGATAAATGCGGAACCAATATCGGCGAAGCTTATGGTTTTGGGGGAATGAGACCGTTTGCAGGATATCCCAAAGGTGATGGCACTGAAAATCTTATTTCTCAATATCCGGGATTCCAGTATTTTGCTGATGGAAAAACCGGTGACATTACCAGACATTATCTGGCACATCTTGGTACTTTTTTCTATAAAGACAAAAAAGGAGATGTCATGAAAAGCGGACCTGCGCTTCACAGTGAACCTATAATCATTAAAAAACCTGAATTAATCAATACCAATCTTCACTATATTCAATACTTTAATGAAGTTGATTATCTGGTTCTCTGGGGTGGAAGTTCCTTTACCCTTGGCTTATGGCTTGATATCAAAGATGAAAGTGGTGCCCTATGGAGCACAGAATATATTTATCAGTATCTGAATACACCGACACAAGGGGTTTGTGACATTAACAATGATGGTTATCTGGAAGTGCTCGGGTATGAGCATGCTAAGGACTTATTGACCTGCCGTTGCTTAACCAGCGGTGATTTAAGATGGACGCTGGATGTACCGAATGCTGATTTTGGCAGATGGTATGCCACCTGTGATATCAACCATGATGGGGTTGAGGAACTGCTGGTATGTACAGAAAGCAAACTATATGCCATTAATGAAAAAGATGGAAAGGGACAGATTGTATGGAGTCTTGATATTCCTGCTCCATGTTCCGGACCTGTGGTAGCCGATATTGACGGAGATGGAAACAGCGAGATTGTTCTCTCCTGCGATAATGGTTATCTGTATATCGTTAAATAGAAACTGAAAAGATTA
>JAFGUQ010000193.1 GCA_016938455.1 Clostridia bacterium | reverse complement strand
GAAAGGCTAATACGTCTCCGTCGATTACATGAAAATCAAAAATCTATAAGAGATGAATTGATTGAAGAGAAGAAACAACACGAACTGGATCCTGCGGACAGGGAAAGACTCATCAAATTAAAACGTCTTGAAGAAGACGAAAAAACATTACGTGATGTCCTGATAATAGAAAGGAGACTGCAGGAACTTGAAGAAAATGACAGGGACAGAATTATACGTCTCAGACGATACGAAGAAGATGCGGATTCATTGCGGCGTAATCTTATTCTTCAGAGGAAGGCTGAGGAGCAGGAACAGCCTCCCCGGGAAAGCTTAATAAGAGTCAGAAGACTGGAGGAGGATGAAAAAGCCCTGCGTGAAGCAATAATTGAAGAGCGTAAACTTGCTGAAATGGAGCAGAATGAGCGTGACAGACTTATCCAGTTAAGACGCATGGAGGAGGACCAAAAATCCATAAGGGATGAGTTGATTGAAGAAAGGAGAATGCAGGAACTTGATTCTTCTGATAGAGACAGGATTATACGCATACGAAAACTGGAAGAAGATGAAAAAACTATACGTGAAAAAATCATTGAACTCCGAAAACTTAGTGAGACACAGCAGGCTGACAGGGACAAGCTGATCAGGATTAGAAGGCTCCATGAGGATGAAAGATCCCTGCGTAATGCTTTAATAGAAGAGAGGAGAGCCGGAGAATCAGAACCTGAGGACAGGGAAAGGCTTATACGAATCAGCAGACTTGAAGAGGACCAGAAGACAATACGGGAGGCTCTTGCTGAAGCCAGAAGAAAGGAGAATGAAGATCTGTTTTGAGCATTTTAATTTAACATGAAAGATTTCAATCAGAAATTTTATTGCAACAAATCCCTTAATTATATTCTAATTGAATGCATATTTGCAGGGATTTGAAATCAATGAAACAGATAAAAAAAGTTCTCATAGCAGCGGCAGGTATAGTTATGACAGTTTCTCTGGTCTATGGTATAAATGATGAAAATGATAAGCTTTTTGATGAAGATAGCTGGAGAGAATCAGTAAAAAATGTAGATAGTTCTCTTTTTTACACGCCGCATTTCAATGATGGAGAATTTTATAATCCATGGATGAAAATGGACAGAAAAAGTTTTTTTACTGTTCTGAAATGGCGTTTCTTTGCTGAAAAAAAGTTATATACTGCTGATGAGGAAAGTTTTCTACCTGACGTAAAACCGATTACTGCTGAATAT
>JAFGUQ010000192.1 GCA_016938455.1 Clostridia bacterium | reverse complement strand
TAATCAGAAATCGCATATTATTCTTTGATAAATATGAAATCACTTTGAAAATCATCATACAGGAAGCCATGATTAATGAAGAACTGAAAAAACAGATCATGAAAAGTATATGGCCTGATGTAAAGAAAATCCTGGAGCAGCTGTTTTCAGAAGCCATAATCAAGAAGGAAATAAAAGAGATGAGTCTCTCGCTGCTGATCACAAGTTTTCTGAGTCTTATTATTTCTCCGGTCATTACATCATATATCAATCAGGATATTCATGCGAAAACTCGTCAGAACTATATTCTTCAGCATTTTGAATTTTTTTATCAGTCTATTAAAACAGATGGAGGAGAACTTTCATGAAACCTTATATTTTATTTGTTAAGAAATTCAGAAAACCACTTCTTATTCTTCTTGTGGTCATGAACCTGCTGGCACTGGCAGGTGTTCTTCAGCTTAAGATCAGCGGAGATTTTAAAATATTCGTCCCTGAAGTATCAGCTAATCAGGATCTCCTCAACGACATGAACAGTCTGTTTCCAAGTTCTGATCAGATTATCTACATGATACAGGCTGAAGATGGGCTGACTTACTCATCGTATGAAAAACTGGCTTCTTTTCAGGCTTATGTGGAGAGTCTTTCCAATGTTGTCCGTACACATGGGCCTGCACCGGCTGTACTGACCATCGGCAGAGAAAAGTTAAGTGTCAGCAGAGAAAATGCTGGAAGTCTTGAAAAAATGATGTCATATTATGAGCAGTTAGGGGAATTATCTCCTATTATTTCAACTGACGGGAATACTTATGCCATGTTTACCCTGTTTATTTCAGAAGACTTCTCGACCACTGATATTCATGCAATAGAAAGCAGGTTGAAAGAACTGGGTTTGTCATATAACGCTACCGGAGACAGCTATATGCAGCTTCTTGTTTTTGATTACATACTAAAAATTTTATGGTTCATTCCGCCGATTGCACTCTTTTTTGTCTTGCTGGTCTTCGGTTTACAGCTGCAATCTAAAAAAGCAACCATTCTATCTATTTTACCGGCTGGACTCGGTGCTTTATGGACGATGGGCATCATCGGCTGGTTAGGACAGGAAGTTTCCATTATCACAGTTCTTGCTCCTGTTTTCACCATTGTCATAGGAAGTGCAGACGGTCTGCATTTCATTTCTCATGTTCAGGATGAAGAAGAGTCGGGACATGACAACATATCAAGTCTGACTAAAACACTTTCCATTGTAGGGAAACCGATGATCATCACCACTATCACATCTATGGTGGGGTTTCTGGCATTGCTGACAATGAACACAGGTGCCATCAAGGATCTTGCCGTTTTTGCTGCAGTCGGTATTTTCATAGCAGGAGTGGCCACATGGTATGTGCTTCCTCTTATTCTGACGGGAAAAACGAAATTAAACAAACATTTAAAAAGAGCACCGATTACATTTGATTTTCTGAAAAAGACATGGGGATTCCCTTCAATAATCATTGTTTTCGCAACTCTGCTTGTTTTCGGAATCGGATTTTTGAAAATCGCCACAGAGTTCAATATGCTTATGGTTTACAAAAAAAGCACATCAATCTATCAAAGCACAGTCAGAATACAGGAAGTAAACGGCGGAGCTATACCAGTCTACATCTATGGAACCACAGGGCAAAATCCCTTGTCTCCTGAGATAGCAGATCAAATGATGATTTTATCTGATCAATTGCATAAAAATGACAATGTGAGCAAAATCATCAGCCCATATACTGTGATTCAGTCATTGGTCCCTGTCTTCATGCCTGGTCAAAGCGGTTATCCGGCAAATTCTGAAGCCATCAAACAGATCAGTACACAGATGCTTTCTATGGAAAACTCTCCGGTGGTTGATTTATTGAATATGGATCAAAAAGCGGTAAAGATGATTGTTTTCCCGAAAGACCTTGAGAATAAAACCTTACAGGAAATCAAAGATGATGTTGCGCGATTCAACCAGACAATGATAAGCGAGGGGACAGATCTTACACTCCAGGTGACAGGAGTACAATATCTGATGATGGATTTAAACCGGTCCATGTTCAGGAATCAGCTGATCAGTACCTCTGTCGCGCTTCTGGTAGTCTTTCTTTTATTATTCCTGTCGTTGAGAAAAATACTTCCTGCGTTGATATCACTTATCCCCATTTCGGTGACTACGCTGTTTTTATTCGGATTTTTAGGTTTGACAGGGATTTCGCTTAATATTTTGACTACCACTATTTTCAGTATCACCATCGGAGTCGGTATTGATTATGCCATACATTATACCTCGGTGTTCATGCATTTGAAAAAAGAGGGATTAAACACTGAAGAAGCCGTTTCAGAGGCTTACCGGTATGCGGCAAGGCCAATCATTGCCAATGCGCTCGGATTATCGCTCGGACTCAGTTCGCTGTTTCTTTCACCACTGCAGCTTCATGCTAATGTATCGATTCTGATGTGGACAACCATGGCAATCAGCGTTTTACTGAGCCTTACAGTCTTACCGACCTCGCTCAGAGGAATAAAAAACAGATAAAGAAAGTAAACTGCAGACCTCATTGGTTTTTCCGGTATATAAAATAAATTATTTACCGATACTATTAGTATTGAATTAAAAGGTCATTTATTATAGAATATATTAGCGTATGCTAATATGAGGAAATGGTGGTACATAAATGGACAAAGTTTATCTTGAAAAAATTGATGAAGCTGAGAAAAAAGCGGATGAGATTATGAATCTTGCAACGCAAGAAGCTGAAAAACTATATGAGAAAGCACAGAAAAAGCTGAAAGCTGACCAGGATGTCTTTGAAGAAAAACTTGAAAAGCAGTCAATGCAGATTATCCATGCAGAAATTAAGAAAGCGGAAAGTGAAGCCAGAAAGATCCTTGAACAGAATCTGGCCGACTGTGAAGAAATAAAAGTAAATACCAGCAGCAAAATAGATGAAGCAGTTATGTTTGTCATTAACAAGATCGGAGTTAATAAGTGGCAGTAGTAAAGATGAACAAGATGGCACTGCTCGGTTTAGCTGATGACAAGATAAGAATCTTAACGCGCTTGATGGAACTGGGCATTGTTGAAATCAATAATATAGAAATTGATGATAAGTTCGCGAACCTGTTTACAAAACAGGTTGATGAAGTTGAAATCAGCGACCTTGATGGTAAAATCAATACATTGACAAGGTCTCTTTCAGTCATATCAAAATATGATGTGAGAAAGAAGCCGATGTTTAAAGTAAGGACCGATATCAATATCCATGATTACAGGCAAGTCATCTTTAAAAGGCATGAAGTACTGGCAAAATGCCGGGAAATAATGACCGTTAATGATGACATCATATCACTGAAGAACGACATCAACAGAAGCAACAGCACCATTACGAATCTTATCCCATGGGAGCATCTGCCTTTTTCTCTTGACTATTCAGGGACAAAAAGAACAGTACTTTACAAAGGGACATTTCCTGTGATTGCTAATATTGCTGCAATTCAGAAGGAAATCGCTGATGAAAAAATGCTGCTGGAACTGAATGTCATCAATGAAGATGCTGAACAGATTTATGCAGCAGTTGTCATTTTCAGGGAAAATGAAAAGGAATCACTGCAGTATTTAAAAAGAAACGGGTTTTCAGTGATTAATTTCAGTCAGTTCAGCGGGTCTGTGACAGAAAATGTTGAAAGAATCAAACAGGAGATCATTGAATTAAGAGAAACCATTTTACAGAAAGAATCAGTGTTGGAAGAATATGCCAGGATATTAAATGAAATAGAAATTGTATTTGATTACTATTCTGTCAGAAAAGATATGGAAATTGCGCATAAGGATATAGCAAAATCAAAAAGAGTATTCATGCTCGAAGGCTGGATTCCGGAAGAGATTGTAGAAAAGACAATCAAGGAATTAAATGAGACATGGAGTGTAGATGTTGTAGTCAGAGAAGCGTATGAAGATGAAGAGTTTCCTGTCATGCTGAAAAACGGATTTATCGGTGATGCTACTGAAGGCATCACTGCCATGTATTCGCTTCCCAATTGCAGAGAAGCCGATCCGAATACTGTCATGGCACCGTTTTACATGCTGTTTTTCGGGTTGATGTTATCTGATGCAGGGTATGGGCTGGTCATGGCGCTGGCCTGCGGATTCATTTATTTAAAAGTTAAACTTGAGGAATCTACCAGAAGATTCATTAAACTCATGATGTTAAGCGGAGTCGCCACCATTTTCTGGGGAGCATTGTTCGGCAGCTGGTTCGGCAACTTCATTCCTATATTATTAGGCGATTCTACCAGAGACATTGCCATCTGGTTTGATCCGGTGAAGGATCCTGAATACCTTCTCATGTGGTCACTTCTTTTCGGAGTTATCCATGTGTTTGTTGGTCTTGGCATGAAAGCATATAATTTTATCAGAAGAAAGAAATATCTGGATGCTCTGTTTGATGTTGTGTTCTGGTATGTGTTCTTTACCGGTGCCATATTGCTTGTGCTGCCTGTGGTTCCAGGCGTTCCTGCAACACTGGCTGAGAAT
>JAFGUQ010000191.1 GCA_016938455.1 Clostridia bacterium | reverse complement strand
TCTAATTATACGTTACTATTTACCTTTTATCAATATTTCAGGCAATAAAAAGAGTGAATTCATCCCATGACTGAAATCACGGGTGTTCTTCACTTAAGTATAAACACTTAGCTATGGTGACAGGTACCCGAATGAAAATGTTACAGGCCACCCATTTACTCTCAAAAAGCAGTCAATGAGTGACAAAGAAATTCAAAGCCAATGCCCACATCAAGTATCTATTGTCTTTCATATCCAACCTTCATCATTACTACCGCAAAAATGCTCAAAGCCTCAATTGCCTTCATTCCAGGCTTGTGATGATTCCGTGCTTCTTTGCTACATCGTAGAGCTCCTGCATGAACTTCTTTGCACCCTCCAATAGTTTTACAGGCATTGTGTTCATGAAACTGTCATATATTATTTTGCCTTTGAAAGGCAGCAGAACAGTTTCAGCCTGTGTAGGCAGCTCCTGTTTAAGTACATTTGCCACTGAATTACTTATTCCCTTTACACCATAAAGCCGGTCTTCCCCTTCTTCGTTGGTAGCAATGACTACGGCATATTCCGGCAGATACTCCATGACTATCATATTTACCTTCCTATGCCTGGTTCTCCAGAGCCCTAGGATCTCTTTCTGTTCCCTGGTCAGATCAGCAACGGATATATACTCGTCTATGAGATCCGGTTCTTCCCAAAGGACCTCCCTGACCTTATGTACCCTTACATCGCTTATTTCATTGGGATATACCGCCTTTATCCTCTCACGGATTATATTTTTCTTTTCATTTACAAAACCCATGAGTCCATACCAAGTCTCATAGAACTCCCTGCATTCAGACGGACTTAGCTGAGCCGAACCCGCGTCATTGATAAGTCCGCAGCATTTCTTGTATTTCTTTCCGCTGCCGCATGGACATGGGTCGTTGCGTCCGACATTTTTCACCTGTATTTGGGGAAACGGTATTATGTTCTTGTTCTGTTCCCTCAGGATTTCTTGGATTTCATTCGGAGAATGCCCTTTGTTTTCCCAGATACGGGTGTTGTTTTTTGCCTGCATAAGAAGGTTGAAGAACTCTCTCAGGGCTTCCTCACCATTGAATATGAACCCATGTCTTTCCATCATTGGACCCAGCTCACTTATGCCACTCCCATGGGTGATATATTCCCTGATTTGCCCGTAACCTTCCGAGAATTTCCTGGAGTAGCCGAAAGCATTTGCAAGATAATGACGCACATTGAACCAATAGTCATTGTCTTCATAGTATTCATCCATATATTCAAGGAACTCGTCCTTCTCTGGAATATAGCGGGGTTTGTCGGACTGATGCTGCAAAAGGAACTCAACCTGTTCAGGTTTCTTTATAAAGAAATAGTGCACGACATATTCTTTGTAGAAACAGTACCATTCATCCTTAAGCACCAGCGGCAGGAGGAGGATGTATATTTCATCTTCAGTCGTCTTTTCACTGTTCTGGCTGTTGAATATTTCAACCAGTTCCTTTCGGCTTATGACTCCGTACAGGTTCACAGATGCTTTTGCATAGGAGTCAAGCATCTTCCTGACAGGGGCCCTTCCGTGGGGACACCTCACCACGTCTTCAGCCCTGTTGTATGTCTTGAAAATTTTCTCTGAATTTTTCCCTGTCATGATTACCCCCTGTTACCACAGGTATATAGCCCGAAATATTCCTAGATGCGGTTCTTTTAGACCAGCTTTTCCAGCCTTTTCAGTAGTCGTATCATATACCCATTATTCAATGCATCTATAAATTTATCTTCATATGTCATGCTTGCTACCATGTAAAGCAAGAGAGATACGATAATAGTAAAGTTTTGCTTTTCGACATCTACATCAAAGACATCCTCAAGTCTAATATTATTTTCATATAAGGAGTCATTCCATTTCATTTCTTTTTCAAAATGATCAGCTATGGCAGTGCACAGTTCATGGCATTCATATGACACGATAAGTTTGTTTCCCATGGCATCCTGATCTTCATAGACATCGCACTCATCGCAATACGGGGTTCCGTAATACATATATAAGTGTCCATGGTCCTCCATTATGGGGATATGTCTTAGAATTTCCATATAATTGTTTTTCATAAATATTATCTTTCTCTGCTTCTTTGATAAATATATTCGATATGACATTTTAAATCAAACCGCAGTCTTTTTTTCATCCTCTTCAGAAGCTGTTTACCGGCAGCCTTTATAACTTATGCAGCACTTCATCTGGGTCATATTATATCAGTTTATGATTTGCTTCATCAATAAAAGGTTCCAGCATGTTCAACAGTCCGTCAACGACTTGTTCGACTGGCATATTATTCATGAAAAACTTATTCTCAATCCAAACGAAACACTCTATCATGAAATCGATATAATCTTGAATATCACTGAGATAGTATTCCTTATGTTTATTCTTGTATTCATCGTCTTTGTATATTATGTCATTTTCCTCAGAAAACAAGAGTCTTTCAAAGATATGCTCTTTCGTATCCTGTAATTCAATTGGAAATACCTGTTTCAAATTCACTAAGGATTCTATACAAAACTTGTTGAATATGGGACTTACGGCTATAACCATGTCTTCTTCATTTTCTGCAATTATATCCTTCACGATACTGGTTTTCAGCCAATACCGTTCATTGTGTAATATATAGTACTTCATGAACTGCTCCAGGGTTGTCTGAAACCTCGTTTTGATTTCTTCATCTAAGTCAAAGAATCACCAACCCAGTTTTTCCGCCTGTCTCCGACCTGTTACGGTTTTTCCTACATTGGATGTTCCAAAAAGTATTATTACCATTTCATCCTTGCTATACAAAATTTTCTATGTTATACAGCCCTATAGCTAACCTTCACGCAGCAGATTAAGTGCCAGTAAAGGCCCCTGTCCATAGCTTTCGTCAGCAAATTCCTTCCTAAATAGCAAAAATTGTTTATATATAAGCGGCAAATAATCTGTTCTTTTCCTGAAACCAAAGACCACGCAGCTTATGGACCTAGCATATGGATTTCGGATTTTTTCAAACACATCATATAATTGCTCAACATATTTCATTTCTGAATAAGCAAACACGATTGCTGCATTTTCAATGAAAACATCATGCCCTGAGGTCATGAATCTCTTCAAAATCAATGGCATTACTTCTGTATGCATTGAAAGAGCCTTTTCAAATATAACCGGGCAGTTTGCAATTTCCATTGTTTTTCTCATACATCCAATGACTTGCGCCCCATCTTTACTTTCGGCTATTTTCTCTTTTTCCAAATCAATGGACCTGAGTCTTCCGGCATCCAGATTCGGCAGGGCATACTCCTCAATCATTTCATGTAAGCCTTTGTTTTTGATGTTAACAAATCCAAAGTATGTCAGCTGTGCTGCTGAAACCTGCTCTAGTTCATTTTCTTCAAAAAAGTTTTCCGGCAGGATATATTCATCCATTGATTTGCCTCCTGTATCATAACCTGAATTATACCAATAATATTATATTCTGTGCTAAATAAAGTTCATTACTAATTTACAATTGTATATTTTACATTTGTCAGTTAAAAAAGAAAACAGTTTCCTTCACTTGTTTAACCCGGCAGTCGTCAACTCCCCACCAAAATTCGGTATCAATACAAAAACACATTTGTTTTGATGATACAATGGACAACAGAATAGCAATATGCTATAGATGCAAGACTATGAATGAGAGCTAACATGAACAAAAAACCGCTGGCAATAATCTTCATGCTCCTGTCTGCCTTATCCTTCTCCATCATGGGAGTAATGGTAAGGCAGGTT
>JAFGUQ010000190.1 GCA_016938455.1 Clostridia bacterium | reverse complement strand
TGAATAAATACAAGGAACTTAAGGGGTTCAGGCAAGTTCTCTATGCTCTGGGGCATATCGGTCCCGGTATGTTAAATCAGTTCATAACCATTTGGTTGCTGCTCTATTTAACTACCGGTGAATCTCCTCTGGTAAGCGGAACTTTAGTAGGTGTTGCGTTGATGATCGGAAGAATAATGGATGGGGTAGCCGATCCATTAGTCGCACAGATGAGTGACAATCTGAAATATAAAAAGTTCGGTAGAAGAATTCCATTTATGGCAATCGGAGTTATACCCATGGTCATTTCTTTTAATCTTTTATGGATTACCTCAACATTCAGCAGTTCACTATTCAGATTCATATGGATATTGATTTGGGTCAATGCATTCTATTTTGCCTATACAGTCGTAGTCAATCCGTACTTTGCATTACTTCCTGAAATATCAAAGGACAAGAATCAACGGTCATATATTCAGGGATTTGTGGCTCTTTTCGGAATCCTGGGCATGGGAATATCCATGGGTGTTTCTGGAATTCTGATTGATGCATTCTCATATAGTATTGCCGGATTACTTCTGTCAGTTATCTGTGTACTGGTGATGATTGCTCCGATTCTGGTTGTCAAAGTTAATAAGGACTATGAAGAACCAGTGACAAAAGCACTGTCAAAAAACGTATTCAAGAATATTATTGAAACATTTGAAAATAAGAATTTCAGGAATTATATCGTCGGATTTTCCATGTTCTTCATCGGATTTCAGCTCATTCAATATAACCTTTCTTTCTATACTACAGTTTTATTAGGTTTGGCAAAAGGCGATTCAAGTTTACTGTTCATCACTTCGGTGGTTTCAGGGATACTGTTCATTCCGGTCTATAACAGAATCGTGAAGAAATCCAGCACACAAAATGCTTTGAATATTGCAGTCGGGAGTTATGTTATCGTTGCGGTTCTGATTGCACTTTCAACTCTTATCCCCATTGGTGATAAAAAGATTTTAGGGCTTATCATGATGGCGGCTATCGGATTCCCATATGGCGGGTTAATGGTAACTCCGAATCTGATCATTTCCGAGATTATTGATGAAGACTATATATTGACTAATAAAAGAAGAGAAGCGCTTTTCTTCGGAGTTCAAGGGCTTATCAATAAATTCATGGTTGCGTTGGCTGCTCTTGCTGTCGGAGTTTTACATGACCTGCTTGGAAACAGCACCGGAAATTCAGCTGGTGTTATCGTCATCGCTCCGCTGGCAGCTGCTGTTTCACTGATTGGTGCCATCGTAATCAGAAGAATGAACATAAAAGGAAAAATAACATGATAATAAAAGCAGTCATCATTATTATATTATCAATACTCTTTTTACTGGTCCTGATCACAGCGGCACTGAGAAGCTATATCAATGATTCAAAAATTGCGATTAAGCGGATCAGAAAGACATCCGAGAAATACATGGCTGTCTTAGCTCATCCTGATGATGAAGTCATGATTGCAGGAACCATTGCAAAACTTAAAGCCTATGGTCATCATGTGCATTTGCTTTATCTTACTCATGGTGAAGACGGCCCTACAGGGGGACTATGCCTTCAGGAGGAATTAGGAAAACTCAGGGAGAAAGAATTGAATCATGTCAAAGAGATTCTCAGAGCAGACAGTCTGACGATTCTTGATTATCCTGACCGATATTTAATCAGTCAGGATAAAGAGGAAATTAAAAAAGCGATCAGCGAAAAAATGGAGATGATCAATCCTGATTATGTCATCACTTTTGATGATACCATCGGATTATATGGCCACAGCGATCATAAGACTTGCGGTGAAATGGTCCAGGCACTTGTCAAGGAAAAGAAATTTAACATAAGGAATCTTTATATAATGACATTACCAGAATCGATGATTAAAATCGCACTTAAAATGTCAAAGACTTTTAAAGACAATTACAAAAATTCTAAAGGATTACCTGAGTGTGATTTCTGTATTGAGATTTCGAGATACGGACATGCGAAACTTGGTGTCATCAGAGCTCATGAAACGCAGTGGCAAGTCATGGGAGATGTGCAGCCGCTATATAATAAGATACCATATTTTATTTATTACAGAATCTTCAACCGGGAATATTTCAGCAATATCAGAATCAAATAATGTCATAAAAAGGGGATATGATAACATATCCTCTTTTCTGTGTGCCCAGCATGGGCATAGTCTAACAGGTGAAAGTCCTGAGCACACCGGTAGCAGGAAGTGCATAGCCAAAGGCAAG
>JAFGUQ010000189.1 GCA_016938455.1 Clostridia bacterium | reverse complement strand
CTATACGGTAATGGGCGATGTAGTTAATACTGCACAAAGGCTTCAGGGGGTTGCAGGACGAGGGAACATTCTGGTAACCGGATCAGTTTTTGAAGAAACAAACGACCTATTCCATTATTCGGCCAGGAATCTTATAAAAGTCAAGAACAAAGAAAATCCGGTGGAATGCTATTCGCCGATAAGCCTGATTTTAAATAAATCATCTGATGAACAACTGGTTCCAAGAATAGAAGAACTTGACTTCATCAACATGGCTTTCAATGAAAGAGAACAGAAGAATCATGTTGCTGTTACAGGCGAATCCGGACTTGGAAAAACTACTTTGGTAAAGACATTTCTCGCTGAAAAAGGTGATGAGGTCAAACAACTTTGGATCAGCTGCAATGCGATTCTCAAGGAAAGACCCTATAGCACAATTTCATCAGTTATTTCAAGTGTTTTGAATATAGATCCCAACGATTCAACCAGAATAAAGACAAACAGGCTGAAATCATTCCTCGACTATATTTTAAGAGATTACAACGAAGATGCCATTATTCGAAACTATAATTTTCTGGCATTGATCATGGGACTTGAACGGGATGAAGATTATGTCGAAATAATAAATGCAATGGAATACAATGACCTTAACAGAGAGATACGGACCCAGGTTTCAATGTTTTTCAGCAATTTGGATAAAAAACAGAATATGGTACTTGTTATTGATGACATGCATCTTGCAGACGCTGAATCAATAAATATATTGCCTGCCCTGGAAAGATTTTCAGGATTCTTTATTTTTATATCCCAGTATCTGGACAAAGATATGTCTGATTTACAGAATCGGCTTGAACTGAAAAGATTCAGTTTCAACGAAACTGAAAAACTGATATCCCTGATGATTGGATTCTCTGATATAAACAACGGTTTTACGGAAAGTATCCATGAAATTACTGATGGAAACCCTATGTTCATCCATGAGATAATTCAAACTATAAGGAAGAAATCTCTTTATGATATCATTGACAATCAGGTTTATCTGAAAAATGATGCATTGGGAAAATTACCTAAAAATCTTCAAAATACTATTCTCAGGAACATATCAGAACTAAGTGAGACATCCTTGAAGTTCCTTAACATTGCCTCAGTGGTGGGCAATAGCTTCAACTTGTCATGGGTAATTGATGCAATGGATAAAGGTATGCAGGCAAATGAAACCGACATTCTTAAACTTCCTTTGAAATTGAATATCATAGAATTTACAACCATACAAAAAACATCAAAGGTCAGTGATAAAGTTTATTCATTTGCACAGGACACAATCAGAAAAGTTATCTATGATAGCATGCTGATTGAAGAAAGACAGAGATATCATCATATAATTGCAGCAAGAATTGAAAAGAATTACAAGGATGAACTTGAAAACTACTTTGAAATACTTGGATTTCACTATTTTAATGCAGATATGCCAAGGTTCGCGAAAAAATATTACCTGAAATCAGCGAAAAAATTAATGCACAATTATATTTACAAAAGTGCAGTTGATTATTATGACAAATTCATTGAGCTTGAAAAGGTATCTGACAATCCCTCTGAAAACACAGAACTGGTCAATGCCATGATATCCAAGGCAGAAATCAAAATTAGTATCTCTGAATATGAACCTGCTCTGATTTGCTTGTCCGGTGCTGAAAAAATAGCGGTTCAGGGTGAAAATATAAATAGAATTAAGCTTATGAAAGCAACCGTCATGAAGGAAACAGCAAGGTATGAAGATGCACTTGCAATACTTGACCAGGTTGAGCCCATGCTTGGGAAAAGCAGCAATTTATTTGGAAAAGCCTTGCAGCTGAGATGTGCTATTTATATTGTGCTGGGAAAATCTGGAGTCATAGATATGGTCAGGGAATCTGAAAAAATCCTATTGAAATCCAGGGACTATTCATCTCTGGCCGAAACAATGAGCCAGGCCGGTATCAAGAATTTCTTCAGTGGCAATCCCGGTAAAGCAATAGAGTATTTTGAAAAAGCTCTCGATTACGCCAGAAAAAGCAATAACCAAAGTGTTATATCAAAGGTTTCAATAAACCTGGGGATTATATATCACGCAACAGGTGAGATTGACAAATCATTCATATACTTAAGCAACTCAATGGAGGCATCGGAGAAAATTTCAAATATAAAAAGCTACCTTAGTGCTGAAATAAACCTTGGTATATTCTATATGGAAAAAGGCTTGTTCGGCAAATCAATGGATATGTTCGATGATGCAATCGGGAAAAGCAGTGAATTAGGTCTTCACTATCAGGCATGTATTGCACTGACTAACAAAGCGGATGTGGAATATGAAATAGGAAATTATGAAAGCGCAGGCATATTCTATCAAAATTCTCTTGAGATAGCAGAAAAATACAATATGACAGTTGAGACAGGGTTGAATTATCTGGGAATAGCAAAGACAGAGATAAGCATGGAGTCTTATACAGAAGTTTCAGAACTTCTTGAGAAAGCACTGAATATTTTTACGGAGGCTGAGGAGATACCGTCAATAGGAGATTATCATTACTACAAATCCATTTATCTATATGATAGTCAAAAGAATGAAGAGGCCCTCGAAGAAATTAATAAAGCAGTTGAAACTGCTGAAAAAATCGGAGAAGATGTAAAGCTTACAAAAGCCATAAGGAAAAAGGGAGATATACTTGTAAGACTTGGAAATTTGGAAGCAGCTGGAAATGAATATGATAAAAGCATAGTTTTTTCTGAAAATACCGGGTCTTTTTATGAGATGGCAAAATCATATTTTTGCAGATACAAGTACCTGGCTGCAATTGGTCAGAAAAAAATGGCTTTGGAGGACTTGTTTAAATCAAAGCAATATATTAATGAAATAGATTACTGCAAGTGGACAAATGGAATAGTAGAAGAGAAATATAGTGTATAGAAAAGACTAACTATATGAAGTCAAGAGGAATTGACTAAAATAAATTGGCACGAGAAAAGTGCGTGAACCTTGAAAAGATAATCATG
>JAFGUQ010000188.1 GCA_016938455.1 Clostridia bacterium | reverse complement strand
TTAGTGTATAATTGAACCGCCGTGTACCGAACGGTACGCACGGTGGTGTGAGAGGACGGGAAAGTAAAATTTCCCTCCTACTCGATTAGTTCAATGATTCAAATTAACCATGTGGCAATGGCCATCGATGAAGTCACTTATGAAGGTAATCCTACCGGCTTAACAGGTGATGACAGAAACACTTCATTTCCAATCGGATTTGATTTTATTTTTTATGGTAACACTTATAGTACAGCGTATGTTTCCACCAATGGAGTGATTTCTTTTGGCGCAGGAACATCATCGTATTCAAATACCACGCTTCCTGCTTCCATTTCGAATGTCATTCTTCCTTTCTGGGATGATTTGACAGTCGCTCAAAACACCATCATGTACCAGACAATAGGAGAAGCACCCAATCGTCAGCTGGTCATGCAGTGGACGAACATGTTTTTCTTTGGAACGAGTACACAGCTAGGCACTTTTCAGGTCATTCTTTATGAAGGTTCCAATAAAATTCAGATGCAGTACAGAACACTGATGGGGGATGCAAGATCATATGGTAATAACTGCACCATCGGGATTCAAAGCAGCAGCAGTTCAACATATACCCAGTATTCATGTAATCAGGAAAATGCCATCTATGAAAAACAGGCGATTTCTTTCACACCCAGTGGCTCAACCTATAGCATGAACACAAATGATACTTACCAATATATTTACCTTATCAGTCCGCTGATGCCAGGAGTACCAGTTCTTTCTGACGGAGCTTTATATGATGGAGCAACCAATGTTCCCCTTAATGCAACAGTAGAGTGGGGAGCGGTTGACAGAGCGACCAGCTATAAGGTGTACTTGGCTACTGATTCAAATTTTTCAACGATTATCATCAATCAGCCAACTTCAGCAACCAGTTACACTTTAAGCGGATTAAACAACTTAACAACCTACTATTTAAGAGTAGAGGCCATCAACTCATATGGATCCAATATGTCAAATCAGATCAGTTTTACCACTGCGTCTGCAGTTCAGTCAGCACCTGCAGTCACTACTGGTTCAGTGTCAAACCTTGATTATACATCCTTGGATGTCGGAGGTAATATCACTTCTTTAGGAGTGCCTTCCCCGAGTCAGTATGGTCATGTTTACAATACTACAGGAAGTCCGACCATTTCTGACAACAGGACTTCACTGGGAGGTGTTTACTCCACAGGTACCTATTCTTCATCACTGACAGGATTGACAGAAGGAGAAACCTATCACATCAGAGCTTATGCCACTAATGCCGCAGGAACAAGCTATGGTGATGAAATCACAGCTACCACTCTGATCTCCAATCATGCTCCTTCAGCGTTGGATGATGCATCAAATGTAACAGAAGACAGCTATGTTGATATTGATGTGCTGGACAATGATACCGATGCGGACAGTGATGAATTAACCATCACCGTCATATCCGCTCCATCCCATGGAACAGCAACCGAAAACCCTGATCATACCATCAGATACACACCTTTTGCGAATTATGATCAGAGTGATTCATTTACTTATACCATCAGTGATACACATAGTGCCACATCAACAGCAACTGTTTCAATTACGGTTGATGCCATTAATGATCTGCCGGATACTCCTTCATTCATTACTCCGACAGGTTCAGAGAAGCTGAAAGGCGGAGACAGTATCGTCGTATCGTATAGTGCATCAACAGACATTGACTCTTCTGGAGACATCTCCTATGCTGTTGATTTCTATGATGGAGATCAATGGATCAACAATGTCTATACAGGAACAAATACCTCATTCACTTTTACCGGAACAAGTTCAATCAGCACAGATGCAGCAAAGTTCAGAGTGAAAGCGATTGATTCAGATGATGGAGAATCATCCAGTGTCAGCAGCAGCAGCTTCATGATTGACAGTGATGCTCCATCTTCTTTGACAATCAATCGCTCAGACAGTACCTGGACCAATAGCGATGTCACATTTACCATTACAGGTGGAGAAGATGTTTTGTCAGGTATTGATGAGCGCTTATACAAAGTTGATGACGGAACATGGACGGCATATGCAGATGTAGTTACTATCTCAGAAGAAGGGACACATCTGATACAGGCAAAAGCTATTGATAATGTAGGCAATGTGGTGAATGCAAGTGATGTGACCATCTATATCGATAAAACAGTTCCTGAAGCACCTGTGATTCATGCCTCAGCCACTTCATGGACAAATGATGATGTCACTTTCACGGTTTCTGGCGGGACAGATACTCTTTCAGGTCTTGACAGAATAGATTACAAGATTGACAGTGGGGAATGGCTTTTATACAGTGATGAAGTGACAATAAGTACTGAAGGCATTCATCTGATTCAGGTAAGAGCGACAGATAATGCAAGGAACAGCAGTAATGCTCTCAATGTCAGTATCTTTATTGATAAGACGAAACCAGACGTTTCTCTGATTGGTGAATCTGAAGTCACAGTACTATACCAAGAGACATATGTTGAACCAGGGATTACTTCCAGTGACTCACTAAGCGGAGTCAGTCATACTGTCATTTCGGGAGCTTCTGTGAATGTGGAAGTGCTTGGTACCTATGTGATTACCTATGATGTTTTTGATCATGCGAATAATAAATCAGATACACTGACAAGAACAGTCAGCGTGGTCGATCAGGGAGCCCCTGTCATCACCTTAACCGGGGATGCCGATGTCACTATTGAACTTGGTGATCCATATGTTGAATATTACGCGACTGCTTATGATAATCATGACGGAGATATCTCATCAGCAATCATGATCAATAACCCGGTCAATATCTGGTCCATAGGTGATTACCAGGTGACTTATTCAGTGACTGATTCCAGTATGAACCAAGCATCTGCGGTTATAAGAAACGTCCATGTCATTGATTTATCCATTGACAGAAAAGTAGACAATCTGCTAAGTGACCTGACTATTCCGGGAAATGTGGCAGCATTGACAGAAGCCATCAGTGAGTATGATGAAATAAGTAATGAAGATGCTGTTGTCTCTCTGGAAAAAACAGTGAAAAACATGGCCTCTCAGCAGGAGGATTCACCTGAGTTCATGACTGATTTCATTGAGATAACCGAAGGTATCATCAGCCAGATTCTTGAAAAAACCACTTTTTCCAGTCAGAATGCCAAGCCGATGGAAAAGGTCATTGAGGATTATCTTGAAGTATATAATACGATCAGTGAAAAAAGCAGTGAAGTGAAAGACTCTGCTGAAAAAATGATTGAGACACTAGTCAATGCTTTTTCACAGGGAATCCCATCCAAAGCAAAAGAGAACATATCGTTATTAAGCACACTTTCGTTTTCAAGTCCTGAGTCAGTCAGGAAAATGGAAATCATCTCAGAACTGATCAGTGATATAAAGATGAGTTCCCCTGATATAGATATTAGAAGCATTTTAGGAAACAGCTCATTGAAGGTATCACTTCTTGACAGTAACTCAAAAAGCAGTGAAGACATACTGATACCGGGAAGTGTCAATGATATGATCAATGAAATCGGTATGGGAGTGTCACTGGAGGGAAAGACAAAGACAATGCTCATTCCTTCCGGAACTTTTAATATTTCGGAAGGCAGTAAGATTGTCATCTCTATTTCATCATTAAACAGTAATGAAACCGTTTCATTATCCCAGCTGCTTGAAGAAAAGGGGATCACTCCAACGGGGTTTAACAGAAAAATAGAATTTAATGAGCAAAAAGATGACAAAGAAAAAACTCCCATCTTATGTCAGCAGTATGTGACTACTACTTTTGCCTTACCAGGATATGCTGACATGAATCTTGATGATCTTCATATGGTCATGACGGATGAATCAGATCAGATTGTTCATGTCATGGCAAGAGTTTATCAGGAAAACGGGATGGTTTATGTCACTTTCAATCAAAATCAGGAAGGTGTTTATTCCCTTGTCACCATTGATAGTGAATTAAATGGCAATGACAGCCGTTTGCTCCCGTTGATGAAATTATTAGGGGTAGCTGACAGATATATGGATTCCAGCCTGGAAGATGCCATCACTCGTGAAGAAATGGCAAATATCGTCAATGCAATTCTGCATCTGAAAGCAGATAACAATGAGAATTACAATGATATTTCGTTATCACCATATAAAGAGGATATTCAGGCTTTAACATCAGCAGCGATTATGCAAGGCTACGGGGATGGAACTTTTAGGCCTGAAAAAACAGTGTCAAAACAGGAAGCCATCACAGTGATGCTGCGGATGCTTGCCTATATCAAAGATAACAGTCTTTTAGATTATGAGCAGAAGACATCTTCCGCAGACTTTACTGATATGGATGAAGCAGACAGCTGGGCAAAAGAAAGCATCAGGGAAATCGGTGCTGTCCTGGTCGACAATCAAGAAGATATGTTTTATCCTGATGCGATTATAAGCAGCAAAGAGTTTTTTGAACTGATGGAAAATATTTTAAAAATGATAGGATTGCAGTAACTCTTTGTCAAATAACGAATTTAATGATATATTGGTTGTAGAGGATACTTAAAAGATGGATAACGGAAAGAATAAAAATCACATCATCAGTAAGTTTCTGAGCACTCAGTTTATCGAACAGAATCCTTTTCCTATGTGGGTCTCTGATCAAGAAGGCACAATAATAAAAACAAACAAAGCTCTGAGAGATCTGCTTCAAGTAAAAGAAGAGGATGTTGTTGGAAAATACAATGTGCTTGAAGATCCCCAGATCATTAAAAACAATCTAAGAGATCAGTTTATGGAGGTGTTTACAAAAGGAAACACCGTCAATTTTGCACTGGAGTGGTCTAAAAATGATTTTCCGGGAGCTGTTCTGGGAGATCAGTTTAAGATATTCATTGAAGGAACTTTGTTTCCTATAATTGCCAACGGTAAAGTGACCAACTCAGTAATCATTTACCGTGATGTGACAGAAGACAGAAAAAGACAGGAGCAACTTTCCTACTTAAGCTTTCATGATTCTCTGACAGGGTTATACAACAGACGATATTTTGATGAAGAAATCAAACGTATTGATGTGCCAAGAAATCTCCCCATTTCAATCATCATGGGAGATATAAACGGACTGAAACTTACCAATGATGCTTTTGGTCACAGTTTTGGAGACCAGCTGATCATCAGCATGGCCAATGCCATCAAAACATCATGCAGAGCGGATGATATCATTGCAAGGCTAGGAGGTGATGAATTTGTCATCCTGCTGCCTAAAACCACATTATCAAAAACAAGAGAGATTAGTCGTCGAATCAATGAAAACTGTTCAAAAATCAATATGAATAATATCCGGTTTTCCATGTCCTTAGGGTATGACTGCAAAACTGTTCCTGAAGAAGGGATCTACGGTGTCTTTAAAAAAGCGGAAGATGACATGTACCTGAAGAAATTATCTGAAACCGGAGTTATAAAAGAAAATGCCATTAATCAGATTATTGACCAGTTATTTAAGAAATGCAGACGTGAAAGAATTCATGCTTCACAGGTATCAAACTTATGTGAGGTATTCGGCAGGGTGCTGTCGCTTTCAGATAAGGAAATCAGTATTCTCTCGTCAGCAGGATTTCATCATAACATAGGGAAGATCATACTTGATGAAGATCTTTTGAATAAAACAGATGAAGTAACTGATAATGAATATTTTGAAATTAAAAGGCATTCTGAAGTAGGCTATCGAATATTAAGCGCTGCCTCAAAAATGAATGATGTCGCTGAGATTGTGCTTCATCATCATGAAAGAGTTGATGGCAAAGGATATCCCAATCAGTTAAAAGGAAGAGAAATTCCACTCTATTCAAGAATACTGACCATAGTGGATGCTTATGATGCCATGACCAATAAAGTGACCTATAAGAAAACATTATCAAAAGAAATTGCAAAAAAGGAATTGCTTGATAATAAAGGGACTCAGTTCGATGCTGATCTGGTTGAGATTTTTATTAATCAGGTTCTTGATATTTAATGTTGACTACCTTGAAATAACTCTATAATATTATGGTGAAAACAAAATAAAGGTTGGTAAAACAATGAAAAAACTACATCTTGTATGTAATGCGCATTTAGATCCAGTCTGGTTGTGGGAAATTGAAGAGGGGATTGCTGAGACACTCTCCACCTTCAGAGTAGCGGCAGATTTCTGTGAAAATTATGACGGATTTGTCTTCAATCACAATGAAGCGATTCTCTATCAATGGGTAGAAGAACATGACGAGGAATTATTCAAGAGAATACAAAAACTCGTGAAAGAAAAGAAGTGGAACATAATGGGCGGATGGTATCTGCAGCCTGACTGCAATATGCCATCAGGCGAGTCGTTTGTCAGACAGATACTTGAAGGGAAATACTATTTCAGGGATAAATTCAAAATAGAACCAACAACAGCAGTTAATTTTGATGCATTCGGACATACAAGAGGCCTGGTTGAAATCCTTAAGAAAACAAATTATGATTCATATATTTTCTGCAGACCGGAACCGGACATGCTTGATCTGCCTGCTGACGATTTTCTGTGGATAGGGTATCAGGGAGATCAGCTTCTTTGCCACAGAGCCTATAACTCATATGAATCTCACAGAGGAGAGGCAGACAAAAAAATTGAAGGATTCATTGAAACTCATAAAGACAAGGAAACCGGTATTGTGCTTTGGGGAATAGGAAATCACGGTGGAGGTCCTTCACGAATTGACTATGAAAAAATAAAAGAGCTGAATGAACGAGTGGATTTTGAGATTATTCACAGTACACCTGAAAACTATTTTGATGATGTACTGAGAGAAAAGGAAGTACTTCCCAAATATGAGGGAATATTGAATCCGAGGTACATCGGCTGTTATACTACTCAGATCAGAATCAAACAGCTTCATAGAAAGCTTGAAAATGAACTGTATAAAACTGAAAAAATGGTAGCTCATGCTACATTGCAGGGTTATTTCAGATATCCGAAGAGTGCCATTGACTCAGCCATCAGAGACTTGCTTCTGATGGAATTCCATGACATTCTTCCAGGATCATCCATTCCAGAAGTGGAAGATTATGCGATTTCACTGGCAGGTCATGGACTTGAAGAACTGAAGAGACTTAAGACAAAAGCTTTTTTTGCTCTGTGCTCGGGTATGGAAGTGGCAAAAGAGGGAACCATTCCTGTCATTGCCTACAATCCTCACCCGTATCCTGTGACTGGAATGTTTGAATGCGAATTCCAGCTGCCAGACCAGAATAAAAACAAATTGCTGTTTGCTAATCCTGTGGTTTATCAGAATGGAGAAAAAGTCCCATGCCAGGCCGAATGGGAATCATCAAACTTCAATGTAGACTGGCGTAAGAGAAGTGTTTTCGAAGCCACACTTTTACCGAGTCAAATCAATCGGTTTGATGTAAAGATTGAGCTCATTGATGCAAAAACCTCTTCGAATGAAATAAGTAATAATGATGATTTTGAGTTTGTGACCAATGATATGAAAGTGGTGATCAATACTAAAACCGGAACCATTGACAAGTATGAAGTTAAAGGAACAGATTATATTAAAGGAAAAGCCTTTCTGCCTTTAGTCATCCAAGATGATGACAACTCATGGGCACATAAGGAAAAAGGGTTCAGAAATGTGATCGGATCTTTTGAACTGATGAATAAAAAAGAAGCACAGGAATTTTGCGGACTTCACTCTGATGACATAAGCTCAGTCAGAATCATTGAAGACGGAGAAGTCAGAACAGTTGTGGAAGCCATCATGAAATACAACCACTCTTTTTTAGTGAACCGATATTATCTCCCTAAAAAAGGAACTGAAGTGAAAGTGACTACCAGAGTGTTCTGGAACGAAAAAATGAAAATGCTTAAGCTGTCCATACCTACCACTTTTAAGAGCGGAGGGTATCTTGGCCAGACTGCCTACGGTGTAGAAGAACTGCTCACCAATGGAGATGAAATGGTGTCACAGAAATGGAATCTGGCTTATGATGGCAATAGTGCTGTCAGTATCATCAATACAGGTATTTATGGTTCAGATTATGCTGATGGTGAAATCAGATTGTCACTTCTGCGGTCTCCAGGCTATTCAGCAGGGAAATCAGACTTCAGCGTCAGACGCAAATATATCCTGCCACAGGACAGATTCTCACGATTCATTGATCAGGGAGAAAGAGAATATGAGTTTTATCTCAATGCTTCATCCTATGAAGAAAGAAGAAAGCTTGTTGACAGAGAAAGCATGATTAAGAATGAGACACCGATGATTCTGTCATTCTTTCCAACCGGTGCTGGACAGAAGAGCGGTTGCTTTGCCAGACTTAATGATGATGTCATTCAGATGACAACATTCAAAAGAGAGGAAAGAGGTTCCTGCTATATTATAAGGCTGTTCAATCCTACTGACAGTCATGTCACAAGCACATTGCTGATTGATGCACTGGAATTCCAGGAAACCTTTGAATTTGAACCTTATGAAATTCTGTCAGTAAAAGTAGACCCTAAGAAAAAACGAATGAAAGTGGTTAATCTGATGGAAATGACCACATTTGACAAACCGATTTATATGTAAACCCAATAAAGAGCAATTTTGAATAATTGCTCTTTTTTTATGAAAAGATATTTGAAAAGCAATCATCATAAACAATGTGAGATTGGCTGATCATTTATGGATGGGAACTTTGAGGGATAATCCCCCGTTTAACATGTAAAGGAGGAGAAGCTTTATGAACTACAGGTATTTGAAAATTTCAATCACAGTGATCATATTTTCTCTGATTTTTACAGCATTTGTGGCATGTCAGACCTCACCTGAAAATGATACAGTTCTGACAGGTAAAATCACTTCGATTTATGAAGACAGGATAGCACTTGATATCATCACTGGAAGCGAACTGGTTTCTGATAAAACCACTTTAACCATCAACAGCGATACAAAGTTTGAAAATGATCTGCCAAAAGAATATGAAGTCGGAGATATTCTTACTTTCACCATTACAGGGAATGTACTGGAATCATACCCTACTCAGACTACTGCAGAAAGAATCATATCATTCGAGCATGACTCTGAGATTGTACTTGATTAAAAACTGCATAAAATCTTTTCAATCATCGGTAGACAAGTAACAAAAGGCTGACGCGGTTTAATTTAGCACTTTGTTTACTAGTAAATTGCTAAAAATTAATTAGTAAAGTATAATATAGTAAGTGTTGCTATAATTTAATAACTGTTGTGGGGTGTTTGGAAGATGGGAAATGAAGCATTCAAAGAATATAAGCTGACTGATGTTTTTGACATTAACGAATTGCAGAAAATTCAGGACGCTTTTTCTGATGCTACAGGTGTGGCATCAATCATCACCGATAAAAACGGAACTCCGATCACAAAAGCAAGCGGATTTTCTTTCTTATGTGAACATCTTGTTCGCTCAACTGAAGAAGGATTGAAAAGATGCATATTATCTGATTCTATCATCGGAATGTCTGAGTCTGAGGTAACCATCAGAAAGTGTTTAAGTGCAGGACTTATTGATGCAGGTATCAGTATTACTGTTTTGGGGAAACCCATCGGGAACTGGATGATTGGCCAGATTGCCGATGAAAGCTTTAACGAGCAGGAAATGCTTTTATATGCCAATACCATTGGTGTCAACAAAAAAGAGTACCAGAAAGCGTTACATCGGGTAGTGCATATGCCGAGAAGTCAGTTTGAGAAAATCTGTCATTTTTTATACCTGAATGCAAAAATGCTGTCTCAATTTGCTACCAATAGCATTGTTCAGAAAGAGGAAATCAGGTTAAGGGAGAAAGCTGAAAAAGAAATCAAGATACTTGGATTAAAGCTGAGTCAGCAACAGCGTCTTAAAGCCATCGGTACCCTGGCAGGTGGAGTAGCCCATGAAATCAATAATCCCATTAATGGAATTATCAACTACAGTCAGCTGGTCCTTGATATGGTGGATGAGAACAGTAAGATTTCTGATTATATGAAAGAAATTATCATAGAGTCAAACAGGATTTCCTTGATAGCGAAAAATCTGCTTGAATTCTCTTATGTTAAAAAGAATGAATTTAAAAAAGAAAATATCGTTCAGCTTATAAATAACACAAAAGCAATGATTAATTCTGTCCTTCTGAAAAATCAGATATCCTTTCATACTGAAATAGATGAAGTTAGTGAGGTAACTTGCCATCAACAGAAGATTCAACAGGTACTCATGAACCTGCTCACTAATGCAATAGAGACCTTAAATAAGAAGTATCCCGGTTATCATGAAAATAAAAAACTTATAATCAGCTGCAGGAATATTGAACTTGATGACAATGCTTTTATCAGAGTGACAGTTGAGGATCATGGCATGGGAATTGATGAGAAAATAAGAGGTGAACTTTTTTCACCTTTTTCTGCTGCTAACAGAACGGATAAAAGTGCAGGATTAGGATTGCTGATGAGTTATGCCATTATGAAGGAACATAAGGGAGACTTGAGCTATGAAACAAAAACCGGTGAATACACAAGATTTCATATGGATATTCCTGCTGGTGAGATCAATAATAAAGAAAGGAACGTGTGATGGAACAGCCGACCAGAGAAAGTGCTTTACAGTTATTGAAAGAGTATAACAAAAGTGATGCTCTTTTAAAACATGCTTATGCAGTCGAAGGGGTGATGAAGCATTTTGCTTTAAAATTCAATGAAGACATTATGAAATGGGGAATTATCGGGTTGATTCATGATCTTGATTATGAAATGTATCCTGCTGAACATTGTGTTAAAACAGAAGAAATCATGAAAGAACATCATTATCCTCAGGAATATATTCACGCAGTCATCAGTCATGGATATGGCTTGTGTGTTGATGTTGAACCTGTACTGTTCATGGAAAAAGTATTATACACTATTGATGAACTGACAGGGCTGATTGCAGCGACTGCATTAATGAGGCCAAGCAGAAGTGTCAACGATCTTGAAGCGAAATCGGTAATCAAGAAATTCAAGCAAAGCAGTTTTGCAGCAGGAGTCAACAGGGAAGTCATCATAAAAGGCTGTGAAATGATTGACATGGACTTGAATGATGTTATCACAGAATGCATAACGGGTATGAGAAAAGTAGCTGATATCATTGGACTGTAATATTATGGAACACGAAAGTTCCGGAGGTGAGTTGTGAATATAAGACTTGTGACTGATATCGTGTATAACGCAACGCTGTTATTGGCAATCGGCGTTATTTATGTTTCTCCGTTTAGCAGAAATTTTAACCGATTCAGTTCAAAAAGTAACTTTGTTAAAATAGTGACCGGTTTAATCATTGGTTTTATCGGTATTCTGATCATGTTTAATCCTTTTGAATTGATTCAAGGTGTTGTTTTTGACACAAGAACAGTACTGATCAGCGTGACCGGAATGTTCTTCGGCATAATTCCTACTGTCATCGCTGTCCTGATTACTACCATATACCGAATAATGTTAGGCGGTGCCGGTGTGTATATGGGAGTAGCTACCATTATAGTCTCGGCTGCCATAGGACTTCTCTGGAAATATCTTAGGTATGACAAAGGGAAAATATTGAAAAATAATTTACTGGAAGTATATCTTGCGGGGTTAGCGGTACATGTGGGGATGCTTCTCTGCACTTTGCTTCTTCCTTCTTCTATCATCTATGATACCTTTAAAGACATTGCAATTCCTGTTTTACTTATTTATCCTGCTGCAGTCTTACTTTTAAGTGCATTGCTGATGAAGCAGTACGATAAACAGACGATTATGCTGAAACTTGAACAGAGCGAAAATGAGTTGAACGAGAGTCATCAGCTTTATGAAAAGCTTTTCTCAAACATGTTTGATGCATTTGCCATGATTGAAGGAGTGTATGATGAAAAAGGTCAGCTGACTGACTTCAGAAAAATAAAATCAAATGCGATTTATGATGAGACATTTAATCAGAACGAAGAGCAGCCACAGTTAAACTGTCAATATAATGATGCTGATTGTTTCAGAAGGTACAAGCATGTACTTGAAACAGGACAGTCAGAGACTTATACATTTTTCTGTATAAAAACAGGAAAATATTTCAATGTATCTGTCTATGTCATTGGAGAGAACCTGCTGGCAACTATTCATAAGGATATCACTAAAAGAACTGAATATGAAAAAGAAGTAGCTAAATTCAAAACAATTTTCGACCAGTCTGTGGTCGGGAATGCTATTTCTGATCTTCAGGGGAATCTGGTATATATCAATAAATACTTTGCCAATTTACTCGGCAGTTCACAAGAAGAATTGAAAGGAACACCATTCTCAGCTTTTTATTCAGAAAATCAGGAAGAAGTTGTTTTGAAAATGATTGATCAGTTAAACACTGAAGGGCACTTTAATGCTACTGAGATAATGGTAACCAGTAAAAACAAAAAAGAAATTCCAATGATCATGGTCGGAGTCATGATCAAGGAAGAAGGTGTCCCTGCATTCATGGCGGTTACAGCAAGAGACCTGACTGAGCGGAAGAAACTTGAAAAAGAAAAACAGCAGCTTGATGCCAAATTGAGTCAGCAGCAACGGCTTGAATCGATTGGTACCTTAGCCGGTGGAGTTGCTCATGAAATAAATAACCCGATAAACGGAATCATGAATTATGCTCAGCTGATTATAGATGATGCAGACTCTGCATCAAAGCAGGCCATGTATGGTCAGGAAATATTATTCGAATCAAAAAGAATATCTGAAATTGTCAGGAATCTGCTGCAGTTTTCAAGGTATGATAAGCAGGAACACAGTTATGCAAGGATTGAGGATATTATTTCTCAGACATTGACATTGATAAGAACAATCATCAAACAGGACCAGATAACATTGGAAGTGACTATTCCTGAAGGGTTACCTGACATCAAATGCCGCAGTCAGCAGATTCAACAGGTACTCATGAATATGATGACTAATGCAAGAGATACTTTAAATGAGAAATATCCGGGATATCATGAAGATAAAATAATGAGACTTACCTGCGAGAAATATGTTGAAGATGGCAGAAACTGGTTAAGATTAATAGTTGAAGATCATGGTAATGGAATAAGAGAAGAAATCCAGGAAAAGATTTTCGAACCCTTCTTCACAACAAAAGAAAGGGATGTAGGAACCGGTTTAGGACTACCGATCAGCTATGGAATCATCAAAAACCATCATGGTAAATTGAATTATGAAACAGAAGAAGGGAAATTTACCAGGTTCTATCTTGATTTACCATTTGATAATGGCTGGGATCATGAAACAGATTTATAACAGATTTGTTAATATAAATGGCTAATAGTAATATACAAAAAAATGTTTTTTTGGTAGTATGACTTTGGAGGGAAAAGCACATGATTGAAAATAAAGATAAATTGATGTATATGTTTTCTTCGGAAAATCTGGAAGACTTTGAAAAGCAGGTTAAAGAAGTGGCAAAATTAGGAGCAACTCATGTTTTCATCAGCCAGATTGAAAAAAGCAGATGGCTTTGGGAAAGGGACATGTCAGACCCATACCCTAACTGGAGTATGCTGTTGACCTCTCTTTTTAAAATCATCAGACCAAAAAAGCTGGAGCAGTGGCTGCCAAAAGAGTTTTCTGAAAGAAATTATGACTATGTCCGTATGAAATCTGACATACTTAAAAAGTATAACCTAAAAGGAGCTATGCAGATCAAGGAACCTTTTTATCTTCCGGAAGAAGTCTTCAGAGCTCATCCTGACTGGAGAGGTCCAAGATGTGATCACCCTAGACGTGCAGTCAATCATTATTTCAGCCCGTGTATTGATAATCAAGAAGTACTGGACATGTATAGAGATGCCATGACGAAATTATGCAGCGAAGTCAATGTCGACTATTTCTATATTCTGACTAATGACAGTGGTGGAGGTCTTTGCTGGAGCAGCGGGTTGTATGTCGGGAAAAACGGTCCTTCTCACTGTAAAGACAGACCGATGGCTGACCGGGTCATTGGATTTTTAAACACTTTGAATGAAGGTGCACAACTTGCTGGTAAAAGTGTTGAAATAGAAATCAACAGTAATATCGGATATAAAGAAAATGAGCATGCCATGGATAACATCTGGATGAGACTGCCTGATAACATGAGTGTGAATAAAAAGAACAACAAGGGAAAAATCAATACCGGAGATGTCAATTATCTGTTTTATGAGTATACATTAAGTCCGGTGAAAAACATTATGGTGCCATTTTCATTCATGAACAATCTGGAAGAAATCAGCAGGGATCAATACAGAAATTTAAGATTCAATCTTTCTTCCTGTGATTTCAATGAATATTATCAGATGCTTTCAAAGTATAATGAACATCCGACTAACGGACTTCTTGACCGAGTCAGGATTATTACCGAAGTAGCGGAAGGCATCGTCGGAAAAGAACGGGCTAAAAACCTGGTTGAAGCGTGGAGGTATACTGAAGAGGGAGTTGAGCATTTCAAAGACACCGCATTAGAAGGAATTGTTTCCTGCTGTGTCAATCAGCGATGGATCAACAGACCCTTTGTCCTGTTTCCAGATGAACTGAAACCTGAGGAAAAAGATTATTACCGTAAATTCCAGTTCCAGGCTAATGATGAAGCGCACGCCAACGATTTGCTTGATTTACAGAATTCATCCTTCATCAGAGGATATTCAGGTGTATTCATTGCTTCCATGGCGCTTGATAAAGCGAAAAAGAAATTTTCGAAAGCCATCAGCTTACTTGAGGGAATCATCAAGAGTGAGACGGATGAAAGCTTAAGGAATAAACTGATGCTGTATACAGACAGGATGAGATTGCTGGTGTGTTTCATGAATAATATGCATAATGCTATCAATTTCCAGCAGATTGTCGATACCACCGATTATGACAGGGTACCTGAGATATCGCCTGAGTGGCCGCTTGATGCAGAACCTAATCAACTTAAATTCCAGGAAGTGACCAGAAGGGAAATTGATAATACCAATGATATCATCAAATTGATTAAAGGAAGAGAAAGCGTGATGTTGGAAATTGCCGCAACACATGAACTTGAGGATGTTTTCCTGTTCAGTCCAAAACTCACTGAGCAATTGAAACTTAAAACAGACATAATGATGGATCACCTGCTGGATGATAAAAGACTTTATGTCACAAACAATAAATAAAGGAGTCAGTAATGAAAGATCCAAGATATGAAAAAATGGCAGCGAACCTGATTGATTACTCTGTTAAGCTGAAAAAAGGAGAAAATCTGTTTATCGATGTTTTTGGAAGTGATAATCTTCTTGCAAGGGAATTGATCAAAAAAGCATATCAGGTGGGAGGGCACCCTTATGTCAGAGTTAATGACAGCAAACTGAGTGCTTTGCTGTATAAAGAAGTCACAGAAGAACAACTGGTTATCATGAATGAATCAGAACTTGCTTTCATGCAGAAAATGGATGCTTACCTGGGTATCAGAGAAAGTGACAATATATATGAATCAAGTATCATTCCACCTAGTAAAGGTGCGCTGATCAGCAAAATCCTTAAACCGACTTTTGATGAGCGGGTCAAGCATACCAGGTGGTGTGTCATGAGATATCCTAACTCATCCATGGCTCAGCTTTCCGGAATGCCAACTGATGTGTTTGAAGACTTCTATTTTGATGTATGTAATCTTGACTATGCCAAGATGTCAGTGGCCATGGATAATCTTGTGAAGCTGATGGAATCGACGGACAAAGTGAGATTGACCGCAAAAGGAACAGATTTGACTTTTTCCATTAAAGGCCAGAAAGCGATTAAATGTGATGGGGAATTCAATATTCCTGATGGAGAAGTGTTTGTAGGACCTGTTAAAAACAGTTTCAATGGGAAAATTTCATATAACACTCCATCTGTCAGTGAAGGATTAACCTATGAAAATATTGTTTTTGAATTTGAAAACGGGAAAATCATCAACGCAAGTGCCAATTATTTAGAAAGAATAAATAAGAAACTGAACATTGATGAAGGAGCCAGATATATTGGAGAGTTTGCCATTGGAGTTAATCCGTTTATCACAAAACCGATGAAGGATACACTGTTCGATGAGAAAATTGCCGGAAGCATCCATTTAACTCCCGGACAATGCTATGATGAATCATCTAATGGAAACGATTCGGCCATCCACTGGGATTTGGTGTTGATTCAAACACCTGAGTATGGCGGTGGAGAAATATACTTTGATGATATTCTGATCAGAAAAGACGGACTGTTTGTCATTGATCAGCTGCTGTGCCTCAACCCTGAGAACCTGAAATAATGATTACAGTTGTGATAGCGGTCTACAACTGTGAGAAGTATTTGAGACAGTGTATAGACAGCGTTATAAAACAGACTTATCAACCGCTTGAAATCATCCTGGTGGATGATCATTCCAAGGATTCAAGCTTTGCCATATGCCAAGAATATGAGAAGAACCACTCTAATATCAGAGTGGTTCAATCAAGTTCGCAAAGCCCGGGAGGAACCAGAAATGTAGGTTTACGGCTGGTAGACACAAAGTATGTCTATTTCTTAGACTGCGATGACTATATAAATGAACAGGCTCTTCAGACATTATTTGATATCTGTGAAAAAAATGATCTTGATATGCTGACAGGGGAGTTTGTCGGTATGAATGAAGTGGGAATAATTAAAGAAAAGGTTTCCAAGAGCAGGAAAGAAACGGATATACTGACAGGAGAGGAATACCTGAAGTTTTCAACAAAAAACAATTATACAGGCCTTTGCATCTGGAGTAATCTGTATAGGACTGACCTGTTCAAGAAAAATGGCATTGAATTTTTTGAGAAAACATATTTTGATGATATGTCAAGTTTCATCAGCATTGTTTCTCACTGCAGACGTGCTAAGTTTATCCCCTATCAGTTTTATTATTACAGAAGGCATGAAGGATCAATCATGACGGCAGATAAAGACTGGCCTTATGTTTTTTATGATGTGTTTTGCAGAATCAAACAGACCTTAACTGAAAATGATTTTAACAGGAAAATGATGAGTTACACCAGCCAGATGCTCTTGTATTCAGCTGTCGAGAGCCTGTCCAAAGCATACAAGACGAGCCAGTATATGGAATATGTGAGTAAATTCAAAACTGACCACATTTTTAAGAAAGCGCTGTTAAGAACACCAAAAACAAAACAGAAACTATTGTATCTTATTTACTTTTCGCCAAAATTACTGGGCAGGATATTATCGGCCATTAAGAAGAAATAAAAAAGAAGCACCCGTCAGGGTGCTTCTCTGTTATTCTGCTGTGAGATTGAATTCTCTTGTTGCCGGTGAGAAACCGGTGTAAAAGACAGTGAATGCATTTGAAATAGGAGGATTTGATCCTCTTAAATCTGAATGATACGTAGTTTCACCAACAGCGTTATCTGCTTTGATGGTATACCCGTCTTTGTGATAAGTATAGAAACCGTTCTTTACAAGCAGATGCTGACCGGCTGCTGCTTTACATTGAACCTGGTCGCAGGTGAAGAATCCGTCAGGAAGATAGATGAATTCGATTTTAAACGGAAGATTTTCACAACTGTCGGAAGTCATTTTCACATTGACTCCGTTTTCCAGTAATCTTATATCTGCTGTGACATCATAAATCTGCATGAGAACAGGTTCGCGGTGAGCTTTGTTTGTTCTTCCATCCTTAATGGGGTGATCAGGTCTTCCAAGCGGTCTGACATAACCCCAGTCGCAATGATAATGAAGCCGGTAACCATCTGCGGTTTTTTCAACTTTTTTTGGAATGAACTGACCGTTATCACCAAAGAATGAAGCGGCAAAGCGAAGTGATACCTGATTGGTTCCATATTGCATTTTAAGAAACACATCGTTTTCTGCTACGACAGTGACCGTAAGGTCGTTGTTTCTGTATCTGACAATATTGGATTCCTGATAAAAATGTTCATAATGTTCCCAGTCAAATGGTTCCTTTTCCAGTTCTTCTTCTCTTAAAAAGTCATGAAGCATATAATTGGCCAGGAATTTTGGGAAAGAAAGCAGATTCAGACTGCTTTTGTCTTTCACATAATCATTGGTCATTTTGAAAAGATAATCAGCCATATATGCAAAATGCTTGTTTTTAGTGTAATGAGCCGCAAGCAGATAATTGTCATAATAAACAAGAGGATAAATTTCCTTTCCGAAATCCTGTCTTCTTGAGTTTATAGTCAGCAGAGTGTCATCTGGCTCCATATAAGTGAACATCATGTAAAGATTTCTGGTGACATGATCAAGATATTCCCATCTTCCCAGTTCTTCAGCCATGAATAATAAACCTCTGTTATTGACTACATTGTAAATTCCGGCAGAACGTTCTGAAAACTCCCCGTCTTCATTACAGTCTATTCCTTCATTTGTATACAAATCAAGCGCTTCCACAAGGTCAGGCCTGTCAAGTATATTAGATAAAATAGCCATGGCTGAACCCATCACCCAACGATGATTCGGTGTGTGGAAACCACCATGCTTCATACCATCAGCACCTCTTTCAAGGAATTCTCTGAATATAGCAAGAATCTTCTTTTCCTTTTCACTGTTATCTGTATATTTCAGCATCACTCTGTAAGCCGGTGCTACACCCCATACGGTAAAACCAAAAGAAGTGGCATCATGAAAGTTGGTTTCAATCAAATCAATTGTTCCGTCTTCATGCATGGCATTCAAAGAATATTGTGCAGCAAGAATAGCTCTGTCAAGCAGTAATTCGTTTTTGTAATATGCGGATTCAGAGTTATAGTACAAAATCATATAACTTGCCGCTGTGCTGATTGGACCGGATGGCTCTGAAAAACCTTTTCTCTGTTCAAAATAGCCACCATATTCGCGGCTGTTTTTGTCAAGGCACTGACTCTTCAATGATTTAGGTATCCCTAAATCTGAATATTCCAATAATTTTTTATAATGACTTTTCATTATATGATCCTCCTAAAATCTATATGTTTTTAAAAGTAAGTTTAATTAAACCACTTATAAAAGCTTGTTTTAAATGAGCTGATACCCTGTAAATACAGTCTCCCCAGATCTTTGTTAGCAGTTCATCTGTCAATTTGATTTTTTCTACATTCATAACGACATCATAATTGAAAGAAAGCTCTGCTTTCTCTGAACCATTACAGAAAATCACTTTCTGACCATTTAACTCAGGTTCATGCTGAGTCATGAAAGTGTATAAAATGTCGTTACTTTCTTTTTCTAGAATCAGCTGGTCTTCAATGGTAATATTCTCAGATTCATTATAAAATGTGAAACTTCTGTGTAATGACCTGATGTTTGATTTTAAATAGGCTTTTTCCATGTTGAGTGAAAAAGAAGAATAATCATTTTTCTTCTGATAGATCAAATTCGTTGCTTTATAATCATAACCATCATGCTGCATCACTTGGTCAACGGTAACTGAATTATGATAAATTGATTGATTGACCCAGATTTCATAACGTTTTTCTGAAAACGTTTCTCTTGTATAGACCATGTTTCCTACATCAATTAATAAAGGAAGGCCATTTTTGTATATCATGAAACTGCCGATATCATTATGATTATGATTTTCTCTGTTGCATCCGCCTTTAGCAGTCATGTATACCTGCTTTCCCCTTTTTATGAATACCTGTACATCATTAAAATAATGCTCCGTACACGGAGTGAAATTTTTATCAAAAGATGTGATTTCGTTATATTGAATCATACTGCTCAGCAACCGGTTCAATCCATAAGGTCCTATCACTAAATTTCCCTGCTGGAGAGACTTGGAATAAGCGGCGAATTTCATCAGATTCTCATCACCAATGGCTTTTCCGAATCTGAAAATAAGATCACTTGATAATGTCGCTTTTGCAGAAGCGTCTGCAAAATTAGTGACATATTCTTTATCAATATGAGCTCTTACAATATATTTTCCCATCTTTATTATTTTATCGTTATTAAACATATTGAATTTCCCGTCTGTGATCATGTTTAACAGTTCAAGACATTCAAAAGCACTGGCACCTGCCTGTCCCCAGTAACCTGGGCCTTCATCACAGCACCCGTCATCTGGATAGTCTTCCAGATAAAAATCGAGACTTCTGATCAGCTTCTGTATGATTTTAATTTTACGCTGCCCGTCTTTTTCTACAAGGAGCGTGGCAATAAGCACATTTGAATTAATCCAGGGATTCCAGTTGTTGAGACGTTCTGATTCGTCATGCATGAATCCCATCCACCAGTAGTCGGCTCTGTTCAGATAAGGAGTAATTACCCTGAAGTCAATCTCTGCATCAATTCTCTGGCAGATCAACGGTGAAATCGCATCAAACTGGTCCTTCATGAAATATTTGACTAGTGATAAACTGGCAGCAAGCTCTGCAGCCATCAAATCAACGATCGGGTTCTTAACATCGGGAAGAGTGTCTCGATACATTTTCATCCCGCCAAGATTATTATGCGCAGGGATGTTCCATGCGCTTTCATTGAGTGTCATCCAGGTGATATCAAGAAGCTTGTCGATATATCTTCCCTTATTCTCAAGAATTTCTGCCAGTATAAGACTGTGAAGACCAGAGCGCCTTCTGCTGACCTCTGACTGGTAACGGTTACGATTTCCTGTTCTTGTATAATCAAGCCATAAAGATGCAGGCAGCACTTTAAAATCTATGCTCAGAACCTCATCAGCTTTATTAATGATTTCTTTTTTCAGATTTGAATGAACTGAGTCCCAGAATTTCCTGTTTGAAAGACCAGGATATGGTTCATATGACTCATTTAGCATACTATCCAGACTTAAAGCAAATTCTTTAATCATAATAATACTCCTTCATAGGTAAAATACCATATTAACTAAGATATATCAATGTTGCATTTTATTGTTTAAAAAGATACTATTATTTGTTATAATAAATACATCTATTTAAATAGGGAGGAAAAGAAAATTATGGCTACTAGCGAAAGTGATCAGAAACTTATGGGAGTTTTATGTTATTTGTGGATTTTATGGTTGATACCATTATTGACTGAACATAAAAACGATCCATATATCAAGTTCCACATCAATCAGGGAATTGTATTATCCATAGTATCAGTAATCGTGGGTATTCTGTCATGGATACCTGTTATTGGATGGTTATTGGGAATCGGTGTTTTTGTTTTAACTGTTCTTGGAATCATAAATGCAGTACAACTACAGGAAAAACCATTACCGCTTATTGGAGGAATTCAGATATATAAATAAGTAAACTGATTAAAAAAACAGGGTTGAAAAAACCCTGTTTTTTTGTTCCCGGTTTATTTAAATGATGATTGAATGATGAATATAAATACAATATAATGTACGTGGTTGAGAATAGTATAGATAGTATAGGCTGAGAATAATATTTACTGGAGGAAAAGATGAGAATATTAGTGACTGACGGGATGGACAAAAATGCTATTTATATGTTAAAGCAAAAAGGCCATGAAGTAATCGAAAAGTTCTATGAACTTGAACAACTGAATACTGAAATAAAGAATGTTGATGCTGTGGTGATTCGTTCTGCTACGAAAATAAGGAAACAAACCATTGACAGTGCTCTTGAAACAGGAAGATTGAAAGTGATAATACGAGGGGGAGTGGGTATTGACAATATTGATCATGAGTATGCACAATCTCATGGTATCATGGTCAGAAACACCCCTAATGCAAGTTCAGTAGCAGTAGCAGAACTGGCATTGGCCCATATGTTTGCTGTAACCAGATTCATTGCGGTTTCAAAAGTGACCATGCTCGAGGGCAAATGGAATAAGAATGAGTATAATGGTTTTGAACTTTCGGGAAAGACTTTAGGGTTGATCGGATTCGGAAGAATCGCCATTGAACTGGCCAAAAGAGCTCATGCGCTTGGAATGAAAGTACTATATCATAATCAGTCCGGTGAGAAAAAGGAATTCAAGGAATACAGATATGCAACACTGGAAGAACTGCTTGCTGAATCAGATTATGTGTCACTGCATATTCCGGGTAATCCTGAAAAAACACCATATATTGACAGTAAAAAAATTGCAATGATGAAAGAGGGAGTGTATCTCATCAACACATCAAGAGGAGCTGTGATTGATGAAACCGCTTTAATTGAGGGTCTTGAAAGTGGTAAGGTAAGAGGGGCAGGACTTGATGTATATCAGGAAGAACCGACAAAGAATATGGCTCTTATCAGCCATGAAAGAGTCAGCGTAACCCCTCATATCGGTGCTTCCACATTAGAGGCACAAAATAAAATAGGTGAAGAAATAGTAAATATAATTGAAAGTATGGAGGCATAAAAGATGAGCAGAGTATATAATTTCAGTGCAGGACCAACTGTATTACCGGTAAGTGTACTGGAGCAGGCGCAGAAAGACCTGGTAGAATATAAGAATTCAGGAATGTCAGTGATGGAGATGAGCCATCGTTCTAAAGATTATCAGGCGATTTTTGATCAAGCAAAAAGCAGTTTGATTGATATAATGAGTATTCCTGATAATTATGAAGTGCTTTTTCTTCAAGGCGGAGCTAGTACTCAGTTTGCCATGATTCCGATGAATCTGATATCAAAAACCGGAAAGATGGATATTGTGAACACCGGTACATGGACACAGAGAGCCATGGAAGAAGCTAAAAAATTCGGCGAGGTCAATATGGTGGCATCAAGTAAGGATAAAATGTATTCATATATTCCGGAGCTTGATAAATCCATGTTTTCAAAAGATGCTTCATATGTTCATATTGCATCAAATAATACTATCTATGGTACAAGATATACCACCTTACCTGATACGGGAGATATTCCTCTGGTAGCGGACATGTCATCAAACATTCTTTCAGAAGTCTATGATGTGAGTAAATTCGGAATCATTTTTGCAGGAGCGCAGAAAAACATGGGGCCAAGCGGTGTCTGTGTGGTCATCATCAGAAAAAATCTGATTGGACATGCAATGAGTATCACACCAACCATGCTTGACTATAAGATTCATGTTGAAAATGACTCAATGTATAACACCCCACCAACATTTTCGATATATATTTGCGGTTTGGTTTATCAATGGGTTAAGGACCAGGGTGGCGTGAAAGAGCTTCAGCGTATCAATGAATCGAAAGCTAACCTATTATATGATTTTCTGGATCAATCTTCCATGTTCAGAGGGACAGTAGTCAAAAAAGACAGATCACTGATGAATATTCCATTTGTCACAGGAAATGAAGAACTGGATGACAGGTTCATCAAACAGGCAAAACAGCTCGGTCTTGTCAATTTAAAAGGACACAGGTCAGTCGGTGGAATGAGAGCCAGTATCTATAATGCCATGCCTTATGAAGGAGTTAAAACTTTAGTTGAGTTTTTGAAAAAATTTGAAATGGAAAATAAATAAAAAAAGGGGGAACAATTATGCCTTGGATTATTGTTTTAGTCGTTGTTGTCGTTATCGCCATATATGTTGTAGGAATATACAATTCACTGGTGACTATGCGAAACAAGATAGAGGAAACTTATGCGACAGTGGAGGCTTATCTTAAAAAGAGATATGATTTGATACCAAATCTGGTTGAAACTGTCAAAGGGTATGCAAAACACGAAAACCAGACACTGACTGCGGTTATTGAAGCTAGAAACATGGCCATGTCTGCAAAAGGTTTTGAAGAGCAGAAACAAGGAGAAAACCAGCTCCAGCAGACTTTGAAAACCTTGTTTGCTGTAGCTGAAAGTTATCCTGATTTAAAAGCGAATACAAATTTCATGGACTTACAGGCTCAACTTCTCAAGGTTGAAGAGGATATACTGCAGGCAAGAAAATATTATAACGCTGTTGTTAAGACATTCAACACGAAAGTTGAATTGTTCCCAAGTTCAATCGTTGCTAAGATGTTCAGCTTCAAAAAAAGGGAATACTGGGAAATTGAAGATGCTGCGCATGAGAATGTACAGGTGAAATTTTAGGGAGAATTATGAAAAAATTAGTCGTTATCATATTATCGGTGATTGTTTTTTTATCATTTAGTCAGCAGGTTTTTGCCTATAATGATTATTATATAAAAAACTATGTTGTCAATATTACGGTCAATGAAGATTCAACATATGATGTGCAGGAAATCATTGATGTGTTTTTCAGTGTGGACAGACATGGGATTTACAGAACAATTCCCACGAGTTATTCTAATCAGAGAGCTATCATCAGTAATGTGTCAATTAACGATCAGTATTCTACCTCAAAAACCATGAAGGAAACGACTTATAAGATTGGTAATGCGGAAACTTTTGTCAGAGGAGACAAGCAATATGTCATTTCATATACATATGACATTGGTGATGACAATATTCCTGAGTTTGATCAGTTTTATTACAATATCATCGGACCTAACTGGGATACTCAAATTGAAAATGTCAAGTTCAATATAACATTTCCGAAGGATTTTGATGAGAACAAGATATGGCTTTCAAAAGGAGATTACGGATCTACTGCTTCCGATCAATCCGGATTTAAGAAAATCGGTTACAAAATAGAAGGCTATTCAGCAGATTTAGGCCCTTATGAAGGATTGACAATCAAAGTTGAATTCCCAGAAGGGTATTTTATCGGTGAAAGAAATAATGCCGATGCAAGCAGAAATGGTGCCATTATCGGGTGGATATTATGCCTTGGGCTGATTATACTGCTGTACTTGTTGTGGGTCAAACATGGTAAGGATGATAAATTGTATCCAACAGTTCAGTTTCAGGCACCTGAAGGCATGACATCAGCTGAGGTAGGTTATGTGGTTGATGGTATTGTAGATAATAAAGATATTACCTCATTAATTATTTACTGGGCAGACAAAGGATTCCTGAAAATTGAAGAATTGAAGAAAAATAAATTCAGGTTCACCAAGATAATGATACCGGTTGACGGGAAGAAATATGAAGAAAAAATGTTTACAAGCTTCTTTGCACTTGGCAACGGGCAGGAAGTCACAACTGATGACTTAGAACAGCGTTTTTACTCTGAACTTCCTTCTTTGAAGCAACTTGTCAAATGGGAATATAAGGGTAAAAAACTGCTGTTTTCAAAAAAAGCAGATCGAATCGCCGCAGCTTCACTTCTTTCGGTAGTCATTCCGATAGCAATTCAGGTTTATGTCATTTTATCCGGTTTTTCAGGAATGGAATTTGTCATTGCAACACTGTTTGCAAGCGTTTTTTCAATCAGCTTAGGTGCTGTTTTCAAGCAGTTTATCAAGAAGTGGCATGTCATGACTAAAACCGCCAGAGCATCAAGGATTATTTTTGTTGCTTTTGCTCTGGGAATCATGGCATTGGTCACTTTCTTGATTCTATTTATAGTCAGAGATTCGTTTTATCAGAGTATCTGGTCGATTTCATTTGTCATTTCTGAAACCATACGTACAGTATTGACCTTATCAGCTGTTTTTCTTTTATCAGGACTAATGGAAAAAAGAACAGATTATGGCAAGGAAATTCTGGAGAAACTACTTGGGTTGAAAGAATTCATTGAAACAGCAGAAATGGATAAATTAAAATTGATGAGTAAGGAAAACCCTGAATACTTTTATAACATCCTTCCCTACGCAATGGTTCTTGGACTGGATAGAACATGGGCAAAGAAATTTGAAAGTCTTACAATCGAACCGCCTAACTGGTATCAGGGGGCCTATGGCAGAGCTTTTTCATCCATGATTTTCTATTCTCATTTCAATAGTTTTGTTGCAAAGACTTCAACTTCTATGCAAATGCCTAAATCTAGCGGTTCTTCAATGGGAGGGGGAGGCTTTTCCGGTGGTGGAGTCGGTGGAGGCGGTGGTGGCAGTTGGTAACTGTCACCAAAGCATTCCGTTGATTTTTACTGTTCTGGTTTTCTATCCATCTGGATTTCAAAACAACTTGACTATGAAAGGGATAAAGCAATCAAGCTGTCTTATCAGATGAAAGCATTTTCTAAAACAATTCATTAACAGGCATCTACAACAGATGATATCTGAAACAGTAAATAGATGAACTGCTCTTGTAAAATGAGAATGTTTGTATCCTTATCTTTTACATTGACCTATTAACTAAAGAGAACGAAACACCTGAAAAGGTGTTTTTTTAACAAGTACTTGAAATTTGTTTTTTTATCGAATATAATACCTACAAGCAGAGTTTAGATTGAAGTTATTTAGAAAACTTCAAAAGAATAGAATAGAAAGTAGAGGAGAGATCAGTATGAGTAATTTTAAAGTACCCTATAAAACATATTTAGAAGAGAGCGAGCTGCCAAAACAGTGGTATAATATTGCCGCAGATTTGAAAGAACCTGTGCTACCGCCATTAAATGGGAAAACAAAAAAACCGGCAGGGCCCGAAGATTTTACAGCGATATTTCCAATGGCATTGATTATGCAGGAAATGACTCAGGAAAGATATATTGATATTCCTGAAGAAGTGCAGGAAAAATATAAAGCCTATCGTTCCACACCGCTATGCAGAGCTTATGCACTTGAAAAAGCATTAGGAACACCTGCAAAGATTTATTACAAGTATGAAGGAGCTTCACCATCAGGAAGTCATAAACTTAACACAGCTATTCCGCAGGTATACTATAACAAACAAGAAGGCGTAAAAAGACTGGCAACTGAAACTGGTGCCGGACAATGGGGAACTGCGTTGAGTATTGCTACTCAGATGTTTGATATGGAATGTACAGTTTATATGGTTAAAGTCAGTGCAGAACAGAAACCATATAGAAAAATTTTAATCGAAACCTATGGAGCGAATCTAATAAAGAGCCCAAGTAATCAGACCAATACAGGAAGAGCTATTTTAGCGGTAGATCCCGATTCACTTGGAAGTCTTGGCATAGCCATCAGCGAAGCAGTAGAAGATGCGGCAACACATGATGATACGAAGTATGCATTAGGTAGCGTCTTGAATCATGTTATCCTCCACCAGACAATTATTGGACAAGAAGCCATGAAGCAGTTTGAGAAAATCGGAGATTACCCTGATGTAGTCATTGGATGCTGTGGAGGCGGATCTAATTTTTCTGGGCTTGCTTTTCCTTTCATGAAAGAGAAATTAAACGGGAACAAAGATACAGAATTCATCGCTGTTGAGCCAAGTGCCTGCCCAACCTTGACTAAAGGAAAATTTGCTTATGATTACGGAGATGTCGGAAAGTTTACACCACTAATGATGCAATATACATTAGGACATGACTTCATGCCACCAGGAATACATGCCGGTGGATTACGATATCATGGTGATAATGCCACATTATCAAAACTTGTTAAAGATGGATACATCAAAGCAGTGGCCGTTCATCAAACTGATACATTTGATGCTGCTATCACTTTTGCGAAAGCAGAGTCCATTCTTCCTGCACCAGAATCATCACATGCTATCAGTGCTGCCATTAATGAAGCTCTGAAATGCAAGGAAACTGGCGAAGAGAAAACAATTCTGTTCTGTTTAAGTGGACATGGACATTTTGATTTAACGGCATATGATGCCTACTTGAAAGGTGATCTTCATAATGTGGATTACACAGATTCAGACCTTAAAAAAGGATTTGAATGTATTCCTGAAATTTAACCTTTAATACACACATTATATTACATTGAGCCATCAGTTGATGGCTCTTTGTTTATGTTACAATTATGTTACAAATTTAACAATCTTCCAAAATATGTGCTATTATTGACAAAGAAATAAATTAGGGGGACATACAATGAAAACAAGAAAACTTTTAGCAGTTGTTTTAGCAGTCGCTATGTTAGTAACCATGTTTTCAATGCCAGCATTTGCAATATCAAGCGATGCTACAGTAGTAGCTGATCTTGGCATTCTTGTTGGT
>JAFGUQ010000187.1 GCA_016938455.1 Clostridia bacterium | reverse complement strand
ATTGAAGTTCTTGGAGTTGATATGAAAGAGGAGAGTAAAAAACTATATGATCAGATTGGAGTTCAACTACAGGAAACCTCCTATCAGGATAAAATTAAAGTCTATGAACTCTGCAGTCTTTTCATGTCTATGTATGAAAAACCGCTTGATTACAAACCACTGCTGGAACGGTTTGGGCTGAGTGCTAAACATAACAGTTATCTAAGTGACCTGTCTGGGGGTCAAAGGCAGAGAATTGCCATTATATTAGCACTGATTGCTAATCCTAAGCTGGTTTTCCTAGATGAACTCACCACTGGACTTGATCCAAAAGCAAGAAGAGAAATGTGGGAATATATCAAAGAACTCAAAGAAGAAGGAAGAACCATCTTCATGACCACACATTATATGGAAGAAGCTGAATATCTGTGTGATAAGATCTGCATCATAGATGAAGGTAAAATTATCACAATTGATCATCTTGAAGGAGTTATCAGCAAAGCAGATATTGACATTATCATTACTTTTGAGACAGACAAAGACATCAGTGAAATGATAAAAAACTCTGTTTCCGGCATCAGCCGTGTGATATATAAAGACAAAATCATGAGCGTGTATTCGAAAAATGACCATATTCTGACAGAACTGATACTGCTTTTTAAAGATCATGATATTGACTACAGAAAAATTGACATCATCAGACCTACACTTGAGGATGCCTACCTGAAACTGACAGGGAAAGAATGGAAGGAGTAAGCAAATGAATCGATTTACAAAAATGGTTTTCATCGAATGGAAACTGAATAACCGGAATTTCATGAACCTTTTCTTCTCGCTTGCTTTTCCGATGATGATGCTGCTTCTGTTTGGCTCAATGTACGGTAATGAACCAGATGATTTCTTTGGAGGATTCGGAATGGTTGATGTTTCTGTCCCAGGCTATTTATGCATGATTATTGCAGTGGCTGGATTGATGACATTACCGCTTACATTAGCACAGTATAGAGAAAGAAAGATTTTAAAACGGTTTATGGTTACTCCGGTGAAACCGCTTGACCTGCTTATGTCACAACTGATTGTGAATGCGATAACCACATTTCTGGGAACCATACTACTTCTTCTTGTCGGGAAAATTGTTTTCAAGACTCATTTCTATGGCAGGATCATCCCGACCTTGGCTGCATATTTACTGATTATATTAAGTATCTTTGTAATAGGTTTATTTATTGCCGGGATTGCTAAAAATGCGAAAATGGCAACTGCCATTTCATATATCATTTATTTTCCGATGCTTTTTTTATCAGGAGCCACTATGCCGCTTGAGGCCATGCCAACCGGTGTAGCCAATATTTCAAAAATTCTGCCGCTGACTTATGGTGTCAGATTACTGAAAGGTGTTTGGCTCGGAGGAAAATTCTTTGACTATGCCAATGAGATCATAGTGCTGCTTCTTATGGTGGTTGTACTAGGTCTGCTGTCGCTTAAGTTTTTCAAATGGGAGTAATTGATATGATTATGTTTATATCAGAACAAATGCATTTTAGTAATAATGAAAGGGAATAGCATGGACTTCACTATAGGAAATGAAACTGATTATCAATATATCCTTGAAAATGATCATCATCTTATGAAACGACTGATAAAAAGGAAACTGAGTGATGGGGAAATCATCTTTATTCATCATCATTCAAAAAGAGTAGGATGGCTAAGATATGGCTATTTCTGGGACAATATACCTTTTATCAATTTGCTGCATATTGATGAGGAATATCGGGGTAAAGGAATAGGAAAAGAAGTCATGAGGTTTTTCGAGAAAATGATGGCAGAGAAAAAATTCAACATGATCATGACCTCAACTCTTGCTGATGAAAATGCACAGCATTTTTATCGTAAATGCGGGTTTAAAGATGCTGGATGTTTATTAATAGACAATGAAGCAGCAGAGCTGTTTATGATTAAGAATATAAAATAAGGAGGATACCATGATTTCTTTAGTTGCCATTATTCTTATTATTACAGGGGCAATTTTTTTCTCAATACTTTATTTCATCAGTGTACAACCAGCTTCACTGGCACTGAGAATTGGTGACCGTGCTTTTAGGTTATGCGGAGTTCTTCGAATGGTTGCCATGATTTTTGAATTGCTTGCTGTTGCAGGATATATTTTATTTGTTTTTGGTGACATGTATAACTATACGATAACCGTTCAGAATGTCCTGCTGATCAGGATCATCGGTATTTTATTTACTGCGGCTACACTTGTTTTCATGTTTATCGGTGCGGCAGTAGCAGGAAAAGAAGCAGCATTGCCAAATAAGGAAACTGAATTATATGGTGGGCTCTATCATTACATGAGACATCCTCAGACTTTAAGTGAGATGCTGTCATGGTTCGGAATAGCTATGATTCTAAACAGTCTCACTTTACTGCTGTTTTCGATTATCTGGATACCGCTCTTTATCAGTTTCACAGTCATTGAAGACAATGATCTGGCAGTCAGATTTGGAAAGCAATACCTAGATTACACTGAAAAAGTGGGTATTTTCTGGAAAAAAAGTAAAAAGAAATAAATTAATCATAAAGATATTGCAAATTAAGTGAAATTTGTATATACTTATAAACCGAAAACACACACAGGTGGATTTATAGAATTGTGCCATAAAATGGTCTTTTATAAAAAGGAATCCTGTGGAGGAAAAAACAGGAGGAAATTAATAATGGGCGTAGTATCAATGAAACAGCTTTTAGAAGCTGGTGTACACTTTGGGCATCAAACAAGAAGATGGAACCCAAAAATGGATGAATACATTTTCACAGAGAGAAATGGTATTCATATAATCGATTTACAGAAAACAGTCAAAAAAATTGAAGAGTCTTATACTGTAGTCAGAGACATCGTTTTAAACGGCGGTGAGGTTCTTTTTGTAGGAACTAAAAAACAGGCACAGGATGCCATTGCTGAAGAAGCTATCAGATGTGGCATGTTCTTTGTTAAATCAAGATGGTTAGGTGGAATGTTAACCAACTACAAAACGATTAAAAAAAGAATCAACCGATTAAAAGAATTAGGTAAAATGGAAGAAGACGGAACTTTTAAAGTGCTTCCTAAAAAAGAAGTCATCAAACTTAAGCTTGAAATGACAAAACTTGAAACTAATCTTGGTGGAATCAAAGATATGCATGGAGTTCCTGATGTCTTATTCATCGTAGATCCTAAAAAAGAAAGAAATGCCATTTTAGAGGCTAAGAAATTAAATATTCCAATCGTAGCGATTGTAGATACAAACTGTGATCCTGATGAAGTTGATTATGTCATTCCAGGCAATGACGATGCCATCAGAGCAGTCAAACTGATTGCTTCAGTCATCGCAAATGCAGTAATAGAAGCCAACCAGGGTGAACAATTCGATAATAATGCAGAAGCAGCTGAAGGCGAAACAGCAGCAGTAGCTGGTGAAATTGCAGATGATGTCTTTCCTGTAGAAGAAGCCGTGATTGAAGAACCGGTAAAGGAAATTGTTAAAGAAGTCGTGGTTGAAGAAGTAGTTGTAGAAGATTCTGAAGAAGTGTAATAGGAGGAAATAATATGATAAGTGCACAACAGGTTAAAGAATTAAGAGAAATAACAGGCGTTGGAATGATGGATTGCAAAAACGCACTGGTTGAAGCTAATGGCGATATGGATAAAGCTGCTGACATTCTTAGAGAAAAAGGATTTGCAAAAGCTGCTAAAAAATCTGGAAGAATTGCTTCCGAAGGTATTGTCGCATCATACATTCATGGTAATGGAAGAATCGGAGTATTGGTTGAAGTCAATATTGAAACTGACTTTGCTGCTAAAAACGAAAATTTCCAAGCGTTTGTTAAAGATATTGCTATGCAGATAGCAGCCGCAAAACCAGAATATCTGAAAAGAGAAGAAGTACCGGAATCAATTATAGAAAAAGAAAAAGAGATTCTCAGAAACCAGGCTTTAAATGAAGGAAAACCTGAAAAGATAATTGATAAAATGGTGGAAGGCCGTGTTGAGAAATTTTATAAAAGTGTATGCCTGATGGAACAGGATTATATCAAAGATGCTGATAAGACAATCACTCAGTACATGACTGAAGTCATTGCGAAAATTGGTGAGAATATCAATATCAGGAGATTCACCAGATATGAAATGGGAGAAGGTCTTCAGAAGAAAGAAGAAAATCTGGCAGAAGAAGTGGCGAAGCAGATTAACGGATAATTATCAAAGGGTACAAACATTGTACCCTTTTTTTAAGTTTTTTTAGGAGATTATCATGGAAAAATCAATATATAAAAGGATTTTATTGAAAATAAGCGGTGAAGCTCTTGCAGGAGAAAAAGGATTTGGCATTGATAATGATACCGTCAAGAACATCGTCAAAAGCATCAAGGAAGTGCATGATCTTGGTGTGCAGATAGGTATTGTTGTCGGAGCCGGTAATTTCTGGAGGGGACGAGAAGGTGATGGAATGGACAGAACTACCGCAGACCATATGGGTATGCTTGGGACTGTCATCAACTCACTTGCACTTCAAGATGCCATAGAAAAGCTTGACATTCCGACCAGAGTCATGACAGCCATACAGATGAATAAAGTCGCAGAACCATATATCAGAAGAAAAGCGGTGTCACATCTTCTTAATAATGAAATTGTCATTTTCGCTTGTGGAACCGGAAACCCGTTTTTCTCAACAGATACCGCAGCTGCATTAAGAGCAGCTGAAATTGATGCAGATATCATCCTATTTGCTAAAAATGTTGACGGTATCTATGACAGCGATCCAAAACTTAATAAAGATGCAGTCAAATATGATGAAATCTCATATCACGATGTGCTGAAAATGAACTTGAAAGTGATTGACCTGACTGCAGCAAGTCTCTGCATGGACAACAAAATGCCTTCATTGCTTTTTGCTCTGGAAAAACCTGAAAACATAGTTGAAGCCGTTTTAGGGAAAAGCACCGGGACTATATTGAAATAATCTGATTGAAAAATCTGCTGAAAAATTATAAAATAGAGTTATTCTAGAATTAGGAGGTTATTATGCAATATAAAGGTGAATATAAAAAATATCGTGAGATTATGGAAGAAGCCATTCTTACATTTGAAGAGCATCTTACTACAATCAGAGCAGGCAGAGCTAATGCAGCCATCTTAAATGGGGTTGCAGTTGATTATTATGGAGTAAAAACACCGATTACTCAGATTGGCAATATCACTGTTCCTGAAGCAAGGCTTTTAGTCATACAACCTTGGGATTCAAGCATAATTAAAGAGGTTGTCAAAGCATTGATGGCTTCAGACATAGGAATAACTCCTTCCTCAGACGGGAAAGTTATCAGGCTTGTTTTTCCATCATTAACTGAAGAAAGAAGAAGAGAGCTTCAGAAAGTTGTCAAACATCATGGAGAAGAAGCTAAAGTAAAAGTTAGAAATGTAAGAAGAGATGCGCTGGAAGATTATAAAAAACAGCAGAAAGAAAGTACCATCACTGAAGACGATTTTAAAACCATTGAAAAAGATATTCAGGAACTGACAGATAATCACATTAAAATGATTGATGATGTCATCAAGAGAAAAGAAGAAGAAATTCTTGAAGTTTAATTTAAACAAATAAAAATCATAGAGAGCATATCATGCTCTCTATTTATTTATACCAGGATTTTTGGTATGATATAAATAATATCAATGGAGAAAATATAATATTATATGAATGATAGCAAAAACAGCATAACACTACCTGATCATATTGCGATAATCATGGATGGCAATGGAAGGTGGGCGAAAAAAAGAGGATTACCCAGAAGTGCAGGACATAGACAAGGTGCAAATGCAATTCAGAACCTGGCCATTGAATGTGATAAATTAGGTTTGAAGTATTTGACTGTTTATGCTTTTTCAACAGAGAACTGGACACGTCCTCAAAAAGAAATAGATTCACTGATGTCCCTGATCAGAGAGTTTCTTGAAGACACCGAAAAAAAGTTTGAAAAGCAGAATATCAGAATCAGAACGATTGGGAGACTTGACAGACTTGAAAGTGATATTGTCGAGGGAATTAAAAGAACTGTCAAAAACAATGCTCAGAAAACAGGACTTACTTTTACCATGGCTATTGATTACGGGTCAAGAGATGAAATTATCCATGCGGTAAAACAGATTATAAAAAACGGTATTAAAGAAGAGGACATCAATGAAGAACTTTTCAACAGTTACTTATATACTCATGACCTGCCTTATCCTGATCTGATTATCAGGCCAAGCGGTGAACAGAGACTTTCCAACTTTCTCTTGTGGCAGGCATCCTATTCTGAACTTTGGTATTCTAATATATTGTGGCCAGATTTCAGAATAAAGCATATGATTGAAGCAATTAAAGTATATAATAAAAGGGAAAGAAGATTTGGAGGCATTAAATGAAACAGCGAACAGTTACAGGTATTATTGCAGCAATCCTTTTACTAGTCATATACTTGTTACCGGACTATATTTTCTCTCTTACTATATATATCATTTCTTTGTGGATGAACGGGGAGTTTTTAAATTCCGGAAAAAACAGAGGGATTCAAAGCCTGAAAAAAACCACTTTTATTTGGACGACAATTTTATATCTTGGCATTTCTCTGACATATCTGGTCCCGTCACTAAATCAGTATAATTATGTTTTCATGTACTGCGCAGCAGGGCTATTCATTATTAATATAATGGCTTCGGCAATGTTAAGCAATAAATACACATTGAATGACATGACATTCAATCTGATGGGATGGTTTTATACTTCATTTCTGCTATCGTTTGTCCTGCTGATCAGATTTGAGAAAAATGGCAGCTGGCTGTTACTGTTTTTAATCATCGGTGCATTCATCACAGACATATTTGCCTATTATACAGGTTATCTTTTTGGAAAACATAAAATCATTCCGAGAATCAGCCCGAAGAAAACGATTGAGGGAAGTATCGGCGGACTTGTATTCTGCCTTATCTTCACGTTTGGATATTCCATTTTATACAAATACATTACAAGTGATATGATTCCGATATATAAAATTATCCTGATCGGTGTTTTATCCGGTGTTCTCTCACAAATAGGTGACTGGTCTGCTTCTTATATTAAAAGGCAACTGGGTGTAAAAGATTTCGGGACGATTATGCCCGGACATGGGGGGATGCTTGACAGACTTGATTCCATACTGTTTTTAGCTCCCATCATATTTTTGATTATTAAGATTTAGGTGGTTTATGAAAAGAGTATTAATTTTAGGTGCAACAGGATCAATCGGGGTACAAACCATTGAAGTCTGTGAAAATTTAGGGTATCAGATTGTAGGGATTACCGCTGACAAGAATTATCTCAAGCTGTTTGAACTGTCAAAGAGATGCCATCCTGATTATGTGGTCATTAACCAGCAGACCGGTTACAATAACTTGAAAGAAATGCTTGGAAACCATGTGCTTTTCGGAACTGAAGGTCTGAAAGAAGTCATTTCAGAATCAAAAGCAGATATCATTGTCAATGCCATAGTGGGGAGTGCTGGTATTTTACCAACCATAGAAGCGATTAAGCATTGTAAGAGAATTGCCCTCGCCAATAAAGAAACACTTGTTGGTGCAGGGGAAATGATCATGAAGCTTGCGAAAGAATTTCAATGTGAAATCATTCCGGTTGATTCTGAACATTCTGCTGTTTTTCAATGTCTGGATGGACAGAAAATCAAAAAAATACATCTTACAGCCTCAGGTGGACCTTTCCTCGGTTACAAAAGCAGTCAATTAGAAGCTGTCACCATTGAAGATGCGTTGAAACACCCTACTTGGAAAATGGGGAGTAAAATCACTATCGACAGTGCTACACTAATGAATAAAGGACTTGAAGTCATAGAAGCCAAGTGGCTTTTTAATGTTGATGCAGATAAAATCAATGTAGTGATACACCCTGAAAGCATCATTCATTCTTTTGTTCAATATGAAGATAACAGCTTCATCGCACAATTAGGTGCTCATGATATGAGAATCCCAATTCAATATGCTTTCACTTATCCTGACCGATATGAAAACAATTTCAATGTCATGGATCTCGTTTCCTTAGGTAAGCTGACCTTTCAAAATCCTGATATTGATACATTCAAGTGCTTAGGGTTAGCCTATGATGCCCTGCAATACGGCAATACAATGCCTCTTGTATTGAATGCTGCCAATGAGGCAGCCGTTCAGATGTTTCTGGAAGAAAAAATTTCTTTTACAAAAATATGGTATTTAATTGAAAAAGTGATGAATAACCACCATAATATATATACTGATGATATCAGTGAAATACTTGAAATAGACAGGATTACAAGAATCAGAACCTTTGAAGGAGGAAATAAATGTCAATAGTCATCGCCATAATTGCGTTAAGCTTTATTATAATCATTCACGAAACTGGCCATTTCTTTGCAGCGAAATCAGTAGGAATTCAAGTAAAGGAATTCAGTCTTTTTATGGGCCCGAAAATATTTTCAAAAGAGAAAAACGGAACTGTTTTCAGTATCCGTGCGATTCCGATTGGAGGGTATGTCAATCTTGAAGGAGAAGAGGAGGATGTTGAATCTGATACCTCGTTTTCTTCCAAAAGACCGCTT
>JAFGUQ010000021.1 GCA_016938455.1 Clostridia bacterium | reverse complement strand
GTCTATAATGAAAAAAAGCATATTTTTTATTTGTCTGATTATGATTCTCATGTTATGCAGCTGTACAGCTGATGTGCCTGAAAATGTCTCTTCAACACCTTTGACGTCCAATGAAAACATCGATGTGATGAGTCCTGAACCGGCAACACCATCTGCAACTCCTGAACCTACCGTCCCTGGCTGGTATCTTACAGGATGGGAATATTTCATTTCTCAATCTGATATTACTTTAGTGGGTGGGATTGCCTTAGGAAAAGGATTGTCAGATTACAGCGAAGGAATTGGTAAAAAAAACAATTTCACAGTCAATTACAGCAGAAAAGACTCCAATGGTGGTGAAATTGCCTCAGGTACTTCTACCACCACCTGGACTGATCCTGCTGACTTTCTGGCACCTGGAGAAAAAGTGACGATTACAGTCAACAGAGAAACACCTTCTACTTGGGGTATCGGTCCGTGTTATGCCAGTATTGACAATGAGGATATGACTCCAGGATACAGTACTTCATCCTCCATCGGTTTTGAAACTGCAGACGGCACATCCTTGCTTGTCAACTACAGCGGTGAGTACAGCAGTATCAAAGAAATGCCTGCTGATAACAGCAACTATACTAAGAGAGCTATTATTATTAATCTGGGAAACAGTTATGGGTTCAGGTATAATTATGAATGGCGTGACTAAAATGACAATGAACTAATAAAGCAGAAGGATTGCACTTTAGCAATCCTTCTTTTGTGGCTGATTTGTATTCTTTTGTCAAATCAATCTGATGAAACGTTTCTTCCCTATTTTCAAAACATCTCCGGTAATCACAATATTTTCTGCGGATTCTCTGTTCAGTTTTACACTGTTAATCTGAATGCCGCCCTGATCAAGTAATCTCAGAAAGTCACTTCTGCTTTTCACATATTGCTTCTCAATCAGTAAAGGAATCAGCTGCATCACTGACCATTTATCTGATTCTAATTCCATGACCGGAATATCCTCAGGAATTGCTTTTCTGCTGAAAGCCTGTTCGTAGTAAACGGCAGCATCAGCTGTCTCTTCTTCGGTGTGGTATAGCGAAACAATGGCATTTGCCAGTTTTAATTTGACGATCATGGGGTTGATTCCATTGTCAAGTTCACTTTTTATTGTATCAATGTCATCAGGATGCATGTCTGTCGCCAGTGTAAAGTACCTGATGATAAGATGATCAGGTACTTCCATCACTTTTTTGAACATCACATTGGCAGGCTCACTGACACCGATGTAGTTATTGAGACTTTTACTCATTTTTTCCACACCGTCAAGTCCTTCCAGTATAGGCATGAAAATTGCCACCTGCTGCTCTTGACCGAGTGTTTTCTGAAGTGTCCTGCCCATCAGAATATTAAAAGTCTGGTCTGTTCCTCCAAGTTCAATGTCTGCTTTAAGTTCAACAGAATCGTAAGCCTGCATCAAGGGGTAAAACAATTCGTGTATGCCGATAGGAATCTGATTCATAAACCGGTTCCTGAAATCATCACGTTCAAGAATTCTGGCAACTGTTGTGGTCATGGCCAGTTGAATCACTTCTTCAAAGTTCAGTTTTGAAAGCCACTCACTGTTGAATCTGACTTCTGTTTTTGTCTTATCAATCACTTTCTCAATCTGATCACAGTAAGTCTTGGCATTTTCCCTTATCTGCTCCTCATTCAAAGCTACTCGACCTTTTGATCTCCCTGTCGGGTCCCCGATCTTTCCTGTCACATCACCGATGACAATGACTACATGGTGACCCAAGTCCTGAAGCTGTCTGATTTTCCTCAGCACCACTGCATGACCAAGGTGTATGTCAGGTGCTGAGGGATCAAGCCCCAGCTTGATGACAAGCGGCCGCTCAAGCTCACATGACCTCTTTAATTTTTCAAGCAGTTCCTCACTGCTTATGAGTGTTTCCACTCCTTTACCGATGATTTTCATCTGTTCTTCTGGTGTTAACATGTATTATCTCCTGTTTCTTTATTTTAATATATGCTGACTTGCTGAAGATAAAAGCAGACAATAAAAATCGCCCTCTTTATTCAAAAGGGCGAAAAATCATTTCGTGTTACCACCTTAAGTTCATAAGCAACTCACGTTGCTTACCTTATCAAGTACATCATTGGCATGAGATACTTTAGCACTATAACGGGTGCAGGTCTCCGTCGCAGCCTACTCGGAAAAGATTCTTTTGGTGCGAAGCTCAAAGATGTATTCATAATCACTGGCCATGTCCCTCTCATCATCCGGTTACTTTCTGTCTGGCATACTGATTATTACTAATTCTTATCACAGCTTTTTCTTACCCTGGAAATGCAAAATATTCTAATAAATTGCATTGCATATATTAATTGAATCGAATTATACGCTTTTAGATGAAGTATGTCAAATCCAATACCATACTTTTGCTGCAAATTTAACGAAATTTAAATGAACCTGTCTTCATACAATACTCAATTATAGCTTCACCTTTGCTTAAGCTCCATGAACAATGTTTTAAGTTTGCTATTGTATAATTTCCTGGATTTTTTGTCTTTGCATGTCTGTTTTCTGGGTATAACATAGTAGAAAAAAGAACAGGAAGTGACCCTATGAATCAGGTAATCATCTATTCAACAGACAGTTGCGGATACTGGCAGGCGGCAAAGCGGTATTTTGCTTTGAATAATATTAAATATACTGAAAAGAAAGTCGATTCTGATCCCATCGCAAGAAGTGAACTGTCCAGATACGGAGCAACAGGAGTTCCTCTCATTATCGTCGATGGCGAACTGATCAAAGGATTCAATCAGGCCAGGCTTGATCAGCTTTTAAAAAAGCCTGTCATTGAATGCCCGTACTGCAGAGCATCACTGAGAGTGCCAAAAACAAGCGGTGTCATTCTGGTGACCTGCCCAAAATGTAATGAGAAATTTAAAGTGAACAGCAATT
>JAFGUQ010000186.1 GCA_016938455.1 Clostridia bacterium | reverse complement strand
TCCAGTCATTGTGTTTTGGCAGAAACACCAAGACACATGAGTCCTGCTGTTAAAGCACCGCATTTGTCTTCAATGCACATTCCACCGCCAAATGCGGAGGAAAGCTTCATGGTGTCTTCTGACAGATTCATTTGATAATTTTGATTACATACATATAAAACTGTTTCTGCACAATTCAGGTCTTTATCTTTAGTTATGCCATTTAAATACAATTCTTTCATCATGTGTTTGCTCCTAAAAATTAATGATATAATTATACCAGAAAATTTAATAAAAAAAGAGTTAAATTTTTCACAAAGTAGTTGATTTATGTTAAGTAATCTGTTAGAATATAACAGATTGTTAAATTATTAACATTATGGGAGGAGTTTAAGTACATGAACAAAGAATGCTGTTGCGAAAACGAAAAAATTGAAAAACTGAATAAAGTAATTGAAGAATATATCAATGTTGAAGGTGCTTTGATACCAGTTTTACATGAGGCACAGGAAATATTCGGTTATCTTCCAATGGCAGTTCAAAAACAAATTGCTGACGGATTAAATATTTCACTTGCAGAAGTATATGGGGTAGTGACATTTTATTCTGCATTTACCATATACCCGAAAGGACAGTATCAGATTAATGTCTGCTTAGGTACAGCTTGTTATGTAAAAGGAGCAAACGATATACTTGACCAGTTTAAGAAAATACTGAAAGTGGAAGTTGGACAGAATACAGAAGACCATAAATTCTCATTAAACGCATGCAGATGCGTCGGTGCTTGCGGATTGGCTCCGGTGGTGACTGTTAATGAAGACGTTTACGGGAAACTGGTGGCAGATGATGTGAAAGGTATTTTAGAAAAATATAAGGACTGATGAAAGATTTATCATTGCACATTTTGGATATAGTTCAAAATTCAATTAAGGCAAAAGCTTTAAATATAAATATTGAACTTGAAATCTTAGAAGATAATCTTGTATTGACTATTAATGATGACGGATGTGGAATCAGTGAAGAAATTTTAAAGAATATTTTTGATCCTTTTATTACTACAAGAACTACAAGAAAAGTAGGATTAGGATTATCATTGCTGAAAACCAATGTTGAATTTGCAGGCGGAAAGGTTCAGATTGAGTCGATTAAACATAAAGGGACAAAAGTCACTGCTTGGATGCCAGTCAATAATATTGACAGAAAACCGCTCGGGAATCTTGCAGAAACAATTAAATTACTGATTCTGTCTGATAACAGCATGAATATGACATTAAAACTTATCAATGGGAAGAAAACAATGCAATTCGATACTACAGAAATCAAGAAGCAGATTGATGGTGTCGATATTAACAATAATGAAGTTATAAATTGGATTTATGAATATATTAATGAAGGAATTATAGAAATTTTTGGAGGTGTGTTAAATGAAATCACTTGCTGAGTTAGATGCAATTAGAAAAAGTGCACTCGAAAATATGAAAGTGAGAAAAGACAATCAGGGATTTAAGATTGTCATCGGAATGGCAACTTGCGGTATAGCTGCAGGTGCAAGACCTATTATGAATGCTTTTGTTGAAGAACTTAATAAAAGAAGCATTAATGTACCAGTTACCATGACAGGTTGTGTTGGTGTCTGCAGACTAGAGCCTATGGCTGATGTCATTGATGAAAACGGAAACAAGACAACATATATTATGTTAACACCAGAAAAAGTAGAGAAAATTGTTCAGAATCATATCGTAAACGGACAAATCGTTTCTGAATATACCATAAATTCTACTCAAGCAGTATTTTAGAGAGAGGTAAGCAAATGCATATTTACAGATCACACGTATTAGTTTGTGCCGGTACAGGATGTACTTCCAGTAAATCACTGGAAATCATTGACAGACTGGAAAAAGGTATTATTAAGAATAAACTTGAACATGACATTCAGATTGTAAAAACCGGATGCTTCGGATTATGTGCAGAAGGCCCTATCATTGTTGTTTATCCTGAAGGAGCCATGTATTCGCATGTGTCAGTCAATGATGTTGATGAAATAGTTAATGAGCATTTTGTCAAAGGAAGAATTGTTAAACGTTTGTTGTCAGGAAGTACTGAAGGTGAGAATAATTCATATGAAACTGCAGATTTCTTTAAAAAGCAGAAACGAATTGCACTCCGTAATTGTGGAGTAATCAATCCAGAAGTGATAGAAGAATATATTGCATATGACGGATATCAGGCCCTCGGCAAAGTGTTAACCGAAATGACACCAGAACAAGTGCTGGATGTGGTGATAGACTCAGGACTTAGAGGAAGAGGCGGAGCTGGTTTCCCAACAGGTAAAAAATGGTTATTCGCGGCCAAAGCTGCTGGAGATAAAAAATATGTTTGCTGTAATGCAGACGAAGGAGATCCTGGTGCTTTCATGGATAGAAGCGTATTAGAAGGAGATCCTCACTCAGTAATTGAAGCTATGGCAATTGCAGCTTATGCTATCGGATCAGATCAGGGTTTCATCTATGTCAGAGCAGAATACCCGATTGCAGTCAAGAGATTATACATTGCTATTGATCAGGCAAAAAAACTCGGAATGCTTGGTGATCATATTTTCGGTACAGATTTTTCATTTAATCTGGAACTTAGACTTGGTGCAGGTGCGTTTGTCTGCGGTGAAGAAACTGCATTAATGACCTCAATCGAAGGAAAACGTGGCGAACCTAGACCAAGACCTCCATTTCCGGCTAATCAGGGATTATTCAAGAAGCCAACCATATTAAACAATGTTGAGACTTTGGCAAATATTCCGGTCATCATTAACAAAGGAGCTGATTGGTTCAGAGCAATCGGAACAAAGAACAGCCCTGGAACAAAAGTTTTTGCTGTCGGAGGAAAAATCAACAACACAGGTCTAGTTGAAATTCCTATGGGAACAACATTAAGAGAAGTCTTATATGATATCGGTGGCGGTATTCCAAACGGTAAAAAATTCAAAGCAGCTCAGACCGGCGGACCTTCAGGCGGATGTATCCCTGCAGAGCATCTTGATGTTCCGATTGAATATGAGACTCTGATTGAACTTGGTTCAATGATGGGTTCAGGCGGCTTGATTGTTATGGATGAAGATAATTGCATGGTTGATATCGCAAAATTCTTCCTTGAATTCACTGTAGATGAATCATGTGGTAAATGTCCACCATGCAGAATCGGAACAAAAAGAATGTATGAGATTCTTGATCGAATCACAAAAGGTAAAGGTGAAGTAGGAGATATTGAAAAACTTGAAGAGCTTGCAGAAACAATTCAGTCTGCTGCACTATGTGGCCTTGGAAAGACATCTTCAAATCCGGTGCTTTCAACTTTAAGATACTTCAGACATGAATATGAGGCGCATATTATTGATAAGAAATGTCCTGCTGGAGTCTGTAAGGAATTACTGGATTATATGATTATTGCCGATAAATGCAAAGGCTGTACCAAATGTTCAAAAGTGTGTCCTTCTGGAGCTATCAGCGGAAAAATCAAAGAACCACATATTATTGACCAGAGCAAGTGTATTAAATGTGGTGCCTGTCTGGATGCCTGTCCTTTTGTGGCAATAATCAAGAAATAGAAACATGGAGGAAATGAGAATGAGTAAAGTTAATATTACAATAGATGGTATAAAAATGCAGGTTCCTTCTGATTATTCAGTTTTGGAAGCTGCAAAGGAAATGGGTGTTGATATTCCTACATTATGCTATTTAAAAGGCATCAATGAAATCGGAGCCTGCAGGATGTGCCTTGTTGAAATCAAACAGGCTAGAGGCCTGCAAGCTTCATGTGTTTACCCGGTATCCGAAGGACTTGATATTATCACAAATTCTGAAGCAATAAGAAAAGCAAGAAAAGCTACTTTAGAACTGATTCTTTCTAATCATGACAGAAGCTGTCTGACTTGTGACAGAAACAACAGCTGTGAATTACAGGCAATTTCAGATAAACTCAATATTAGAGAATTGAAATATGAAGGTGAGAAAACATCATATCTTCTTGATGATATTTCTCATTCCATTGTAAGAGATAATAATAAATGTATTTTATGCAGAAGATGCATAAGCATGTGTAAAAATATCCAGACTGTGGGTGTCATTGATGCTACAGAAAGAGGATTCCATTCAAATATTTCATCTCCTTTTGATTTAAGTCTGGGAGAAGTGCCATGCATCAGCTGCGGTCAGTGTATTAATGTATGTCCTGTTGGAGCTTTAAGAGAAAAAGATGATACCGCTCATGTTTGGGAAGCTATTAATGATAAAACAAAGCATGTTGTCGTTCAGACAGCACCAGCTGTAAGAGTAGCAATTGGTGAAGAATTCGGATTTCCGATTGGTACCGGATGTACTAAAAATATGGTCGGCGCATTGAGAAGACTTGGTTTTGATAAAGTCTTTGATACTGATACTGCTGCTGATTTGACTATTATGGAAGAAGGAACAGAGTTGCTTCAGAGAATTCAAAATGGTGGTAAATTACCGTTGATTACTTCCTGCAGCCCTGGATGGATTACATTCTGCGAATATAATTTTCCTGATTTTCTTGAGAATCTTTCTACCTGTAAATCTCCTCAGCAGATGTTCGGAGCGATTCTAAAATCATACTATGCAAAAAAAGCTGGGATTGACCCAAAAGATATGGTTGTGGTTTCAATCATGCCATGTACAGCAAAGAAATCAGAATGCAAAAGACATGAGATGGGTTTAGATGGTATTGCAGATGTTGATTATGTCTTGACCACAAGAGAACTTGCAAAAATGATCAAAGAAGCTGGAATCGATTTCAAAAATGTTTCTTCAGAACATTATGACGATCCAATGGGTGATGCTTCTGGTGCCGGAGTAATCTTTGGAGCAACCGGTGGTGTTATGGAAGCTGCCATCAGAACTGTTTATGAAATTGTGACCGGAGATGCGTTAGAAGACCTTAATGTCACAGCTGTCAGAGGAATTGAAGGTATTAAAGAAGCTGAAGTAGTCATTGGTGATCTTGTGTTAAAAGCTGCAGTAGCCAGCGGTACAGGTAACGCAAGAAAACTGATGGAAATGGTACAGTCAGGCGAAAAAGAATACCATTTCATTGAAATCATGGCTTGCCCCGGCGGATGTGTCAACGGAGGCGGTCAACCGATTCAACCTTCATCCGTTAGATCGAAAATTGATCTAAGAGCGGAAAGAGCAAAAGCTATATATTCTGAAGATATGAGATTATCATTAAGAAAATCTCATGAGAACGAAACAGTAAAGAAAATGTATGCTGAATTCCTGGGAGAACCATGTGGGCATATGTCTCATGAGCTTCTTCATACTCATTATACTGCGAAAGAAAAGTATCCTATGAAATAATTACAAGAACCACTTTAAAAGTGGTTCTTTTTTTTATATAATGGATAAGGGTGGCTTATGATTATTTTATATATATCCATTTTCTTATTTTTAATTCTGTTGGTCTTAAGTTCTTATTTAATCAGGAATTTGCTGTATAACAAAAGAAAATCCGCAGAAAGACTTGATTCATTTAATGAAAGAACATTTGGGATTGAGTGGAACACAAGGATAAATTCCTGGTATGAAGAAACCAGCAGAAATTATTTTCAGATTCAAAGTACTTATGGCTATCCATTAAGCTGCTATGAAATAAAGAATGATATAAAAAAATATGTCATTATACTTCATGGAGTCACTACCAACAAAGAGTTTGTCAGAAAATTTGCTTATTTATATCATACCTTAGGATATTCCGTAATTGCTGCTGATTCGCGATATCATGGACATAGCGGAGGGAATAACATCACTTATGGTTATTATGAAAAATATGATCTTCAGAAAATCATAGATTTTATCAAAAAAGAAAGAGGGTCTGATACGATAATAGGATTGCATGGTGAATCTATGGGAGCCTCCATTTTATTATCCTATGCAAGCATGGTTGATGATAACTGTGATTTCTATATTGCTGACTGTCCATATGCGAGCTTGTATGATCAAGTGCTGAACACACTTAAAACCACATTGAAAACTCCTGTAATGATTAATAAATTCATATTAAATTTTACGAATTTCATCAGTAAATCTTTTTTCGGTTTTGATATAAGATCGATAGAAATAAAAGATTACATTTCCAGAGTAAATCATCCGATACTGTTTTTAAATGCCAAAAATGATGATTATATTCCTACTTCAATGTCCGCTTTACTATTTGAAAAATGCAGTGGGAACAATAAAGAAATTCATTGGTTTGACACTGGTTATCATGCGGGATCATTTAATTATCAACCTGATGAATATATTGCAGTAGTCAGTGATTTTATCAAAAAAAATATCAGTGAACCTCAAAATTGAATAATTGCTGAATATGAAATGGATCAGATATGGAAATTAAAAAAATCAAAAAGAATAAAAAGCAGTATTTAAGTTTACTGTTACTTGCAGATGAGCAGGAGAACATGATTTACAGGTATCTTGAAAGGGGAGATATGTATGCGTTGTTTGACCATGACCTGAAAACTGTCTGCGTTGTCACAAACGAAGGTAATGGTGTATTTGAATTAAAGAATATTGCTACTTTGCCTCAATATCAGAGAATGGGATATGGTAAATTATTAATTGATTATATTTCTAATGAATATAAAAATAAAGGAACGACTTTAACCGTAGGAACAGGTGACAGTCCATTGACTATTTCTTTTTATGAAGCGTGTGGTTTCACACAATCCCATCGACTGAAGAATTTTATTCTAGACAATTATGACCGACCAATTTTTGAATGTGGAAAACAGTTAATCGATATGGTTTATTTTAAAAAAGTATTGAATAATGACAAATAATACCATATAATACAATAATGACAATTAACTACTGGTATGAGTACTCAAAAATCATTGGAATAAAACCAATTGATAAGTATGAACTGATCATCAGATTTAAAAACCCTGAAATTCTTTTCAATCTTACTGACCATGAAATACTATGCTCGGGAATTATCAGTCAGTCTCAAATTAAACATATTCGTTCTATTGAATATACAGATCATATCAATGATTTCCTTGAAAAAGAAAAAATTACCGTTTTCAATATTTATGATTGTATTTATCCTGAATTACTGAAGCGCATATATGATCCTCCGGTTGTCCTTTTTGCGAAAGGTAATCTTTCTCTTTTAAAAAGAAAACTTATTGCTATTGTCGGTTCCAGAAAAAATAATGGTTATTCAAAAGTTATGTGCGAGGAAATATCAAGAGAATTATCACTTAATGAATATGTGATTGTCAGTGGAATGGCAGCCGGGATTGATTCCATTGCTCATAAGAGTGCTGTCAAAGGTAACACCATTGCGGTTTTAGGATTTGGGTTTAATATGTGTTACCCAAAAGAAAATCAATCTCTTATGAAAGAAATTGGCTTGAACTCTCTATTATTAAGTGAATATCCAATGAATCGGAAAGTAGAGAAAATGAACTTCCCAATGCGAAACAGAATCATCAGCGGATTATGTTTTGCAACGATAATCATCGAAGCATCAGAAAAAAGCGGGTCTCTGATCACTGCTGACTTTACAATTGAGAATAACAGAGAACTCTTTGTACTTCCACAACAGATCGGCTGTCATTCAGCTGGCGGAAACAAACTGATTAAGGATGGTGCTACTATAATTTCTTCAATAGATGAGCTTATTGAGGAAATAAAAAATGTTGAAAATAATTAAAAAACAATATATTATTAAATGCGATGAAAAAAAATGGAGGCTTATATGTCTAAAAACTTAGTGATAGTTGAATCACCGGCAAAAGCAAAAACTATAAAAAAATACTTAGGAAAAGATTTTAAAATTGAAGCAAGCTATGGTCATGTAAGAGATTTACCTGATAAATTTTTAGGTGTTGATATAGAAAACGGATTTATTCCAAAGTACCAGACAATAACAGGAAAGAAAAAAGTGATTGATAAATTAAAGGAAGCATCAAAAGATGTTGACAGAATTTATCTTGCAACTGACCCTGACAGAGAAGGGGAAGCCATTGCTATGCATATAGCTACCGCTTTAAAGATCCCGGTCGAAAATCAATTCAGAATCACCTTTAATGAAATAACAAAAAAAGCAGTTTCTGCAGCCATCCTAGAACCTTCAAAAGTAAATGTTGATATGTTTAATTCTTATCAGGCCAGAAGAATTCTTGATCGAATTGTAGGATACAAAATCAGCCCGATTTTATGGAAAAAGATTAAAAAGGGTCTTAGTGCAGGTCGAGTGCAGTCGGTTGCAGTCAAACTGATCTGTGATCGTGAGGAAGAAATCAAAGCATTTGTTCCGGAAGAATACTGGGATATCAATATAGAAGTTTCACCAGAACATAAGAAGGACACTTTCATTGCAAAATATTTCGGAAATGAAAAGAAAGTGAAAGTAGTCAATGAAGCTCAGGCAATGAAAATTGTTGAAGATACAAAGAAAGCCAATTTGATTATCAGTAATATCAAAGTATCTGAAAAAGTACGAAGACCTTCACCACCTTTCATTACCAGTACTCTTCAGCAGGAAGCATCAAACAAGCTTGGGTTTACAACTAAAAAAACCATGCAGGTGGCTCAGTCACTTTATGAAGGTGTCTCTATCGGCGAATTGGGCAGCATAGGTCTGATAACCTATATGAGAACAGACTCAACAAGAATTTCAGCAGACATTCAATTAGAAACAAGAAAAATGATTGAGAAAATGTTTGGATCCATTTATCTGCCGAAAACCATTCCTGTTTATAAAAACAAGAAAAATACTCAAGATGCGCATGAAGCCATAAGACCGACACAGATAGATTTGCTGCCTCAGAATATTAAAGACAGCTTAACCAGCGACCAGATAAAATTATACAAACTAATCTTTGACCGTTTTGTTGCCAGTCAGATGGCTTCTGCAAAATTTGAAAACACATCAGTCTCAATCAAAGCCGATGAACATATTTTCAAAGCAAGTGGGAGCACCATTTTATTTAAAGGTTATCAGGCTTTATACGAAGTGACAGAAATCAAATCAAAAGATGTCGATGAAGATGATGCTAAAAATACTTTTTTACCAAAACTCAGTAAAAATGATCTATTGAATCTTATTAAAATAGACCAAAACCAGAAATTCACACAACCTCCTTACCGATATACTGAAGCTTCTTTGGTTAAAGTTATGGAAGAAATGGGAATTGGTCGTCCAAGTACCTATTCTCCAACCATTTCAACAATTATCACAAGAGAATATGTTGAACGGGACAAGAAATTCCTTGTTCCAACCGAAACAGGGACTGTTGTCAATGAAATCATGAAAAAGCATTTTGAGAAAATTGTCGACTACAGTTTCACTACTGAGATGGAAGATTCCCTGGATAATATTGAAAACGGAGAAACGAACTGGCAGTCAGTTCTTGAAAGCTTTTATATCGATTTCAGTAAAACACTGATAGATGCTGAAAAAAACATAGAAAAAATGACTTTAAAACAGGATATTACCGATGTGAAATGTGAAAACTGCGGGAAACTGATGATTATTAAGTCGGGGAGATATGGTAAATTTCTGGCATGCCCAGGTTATCCTGAATGCAAGACAACTAAACCATATACTGAACCTACTGATATGAAATGCCCATTATGCGGTAAAAATGTTTTCATAAAATATACAAAAACCAACAAGAAATATATCGGTTGTGAGGATTATCCGACATGTCAATTCAGTTCGTGGGATCTTCCGACTGATATTCCTTGTCCGAAGTGCGGGAATACTTTGCTGAAAACTAAAATCAATTATAAAGAGCACCATAAATGCAGCAGCCCGACTTGTGATTATGTTGAAGAAGTAAAAAAGAACAATGAAAAAAGCAGTTAATATCATCGGTGCAGGTCTTGCAGGATGTGAAGCAAGTTATCAGTTGGCTAAAAGAGGTATTCCAGTTAATCTGTTTGAAATGAAGCCTCTTAAAAAAAGTGAAGCTCATCATTCAGACTATTATTCTGAACTTGTCTGCAGCAATTCATTGAAATCAACGAATCAGACGACATCAAGCGGGTTACTTAAAAAAGAGCTTGAACTTCTTGACAGCTTGATTCTAAAGACTGCTTATGAAACTGCTGTTCCGGCAGGAGATGCACTTGCCGTTGACAGAGAAATGTTCTCAAGAATGATTACAGAGAAAATCAGCCAGAATAAGATGATTACTGTCATTCATGAGGAAGTATCAGTCCTTGATGAAAAAAGTATTAACCTGATATCAACCGGACCGCTTACCAGTCAAAGCCTGCTTGAAGGACTTCAAAATTATACTGGAAAAGAAAATCTGTATTTCTTTGATGCAGCAGCACCAATTGTCAGTTTTGATTCCATTGACATGTCTATTGCCTATAAAAAATCACGTTATGATAAAGGCGAAGCTGATTACATAAATTGTTCAATGAACAGGGAACAGTATGATCAGTTTTATCATACACTCATCAGCAGTGAAACCATTGAATTAAAAGATTTTGAAAAGAAAAAGATATATGAAGGCTGTATGCCTGTTGAAGTGATGGCAAAAAGAGGATATGACACATTGAGATTCGGGCCGATGAAACCGGTTGGTTTGGATGATCATGCATACGCAGTTGTTCAGCTGAGACAGGATAACTCAGCTGGAACGTTATATAATATTGTCGGCTTTCAGACAAACCTGAAATTTGGTGAACAGGAAAAACTGATTAAAATGATCCCTGGTTTAAAAAATGTTAAAGTTGAACGATTCGGGGTCATGCATAAAAATTCATATCTGAATGCTCCGCAGCTTCTGAATTCTTTTTCTCAGTTTAAAGTGCATCCTGATTTATTTGCAGCCGGACAGTTATCTGGGGTTGAAGGATATATGGAATCAACAATGTCAGGTCTTGCATGCGGGATTAACATATCTAGATATTATAACCAGCAGCCGATGATTACATTTCCACAGGAGACAATGACCGGAGCTTTATTATCATATATTTCGGATTCTTTTAAACAGAATTTTCAGCCGATAAACAGTAATTTTGGGATTTTGATGTCCCTTGAAAAAAATTCTTATCAGAAGAATGAGAAGAAACAGGCTTATTATAATAGGGCAGTAGAAGTAATGAAAAAAACTATAGAAGCCTATTCAATATGAACTGATTCGCTTCATTTTCATATTCATCATGCAGGGCTTCATTAATATTGACTCTATATTTACGGTACAGTGCCGTATCTAGTATCACATCGCATAATTTAGGGTTTTTCGGCAACAGAGACCCATGTGAATAAGAACAGAACACATTCTTGTAACGCGCGCCTTCTGTCTGGTCCTGTCCGTTATTTCCATAACCTTTTTTAATTGTGCCCAGAGGCCGGACACTGTTTCCAAGAAAAGTCTTACCGGAATGATTTTCAAATCCGACGACATCGAGATTCAAAATATCCGGGCAGCTGAAAACAAAATCACCGATCATTCGTTTTTTATCGCCGATTGTATATAAATCAAGTGCTCCGATAAAATCAAACTGATGATGATCCCATGTCTGATAATAATTTCCAAGCAGCTGATAACCACCGCAGATCCCAAGAAAACATACATTACTTTCAACAGCTTCCTTAAGGCGTTTGGTTTTGTCACCTTTTAAGTCTTTTAAAATTACTTCCTGCTCAAAATCCTGACCGCCACCGATAAAAACGATATCATATTTATCCTGTTCAAAAGAATCATGTAAAGTTACATTATGAATGTGACATTCAATATTTCTCCATTCAAGTCTTTTTTTCATGGCAATAATGTTTCCTCCATCTCCATAGAGGTTAAGTAAATCAGGATATAAATGGCAGATATTGAGTTCCATGATGTTCTCCTATTTCCAGAAATTCTTTAACTTGAATTTTTTCGTCAATTTTAGTCTGAGGTCAAACATAGCTGTATAGGTCGGTAAAACATAAGAAGCAGTATTTTTATATTTATCATCTGAAATTTCATCAATTAACTGGTTGTAGTTATTTACTTTGAAAATCTTTGACTGATCGATCCCTGCGTACTTTAATCTGAGCGCCATATCATCATATCGTATTCCAGCCACATAAATCATTTTTATTCTGTCCATGATGCGAATCAGATTTTCAAAATCGGCATCCCAGATCCATGAGACATCAGTTCCATCAGCAAACTTGTCATTTAATACGATAGTGAGGATCATCTCATCATTGAGATTGGAAAGATAACGGATGACTCCGTTAAGTCCTGCTGGATTCTTAACCAGGATAATATGAGTGTCCACATGATTTAAAATGATATTCTCCATCCTGCCGAAACCACCGGTGAAAGTTGATAAAGAATCAATCATTGACTGTTCATTGACTGACATGGCAATACCAACAGATAATGCAGCAAGCGCATTATATATGTTATATTCGCCAGGAAGATTAACCACAGCCTGATAGGTTGTGTTATTCATGGACACGACAATTTTGGAATCACATTTACCGACACTTAGAATATCGATGACAGATACATCAGGCTGTGTTCTTTTATAGCCGCATGACGGGCAGTAAAATCCTCCTAAATGTCCATAAGTTCTGAAAGAATAATGATACCTGCTTTTGCATTTAATGCAGTATGGCGCATCTGACAGAGTTTCATCAGTATTTTCAAGAGGAATGTCTACTCCGTAAAAGATAACATGGTTGCTTATGCTGTCTTTAAGAGAAGAGGAGAGAGAACAATCAGCATTAAGAGAGACTGTGGCTTCTTTACAGTTTTTAATTCCTTCAAGAATATTATTTAGAGTATGTGTGATTTCACCATACCGGTCCAGCTGGTCTCTGAATAGATTAGTCACCAGAATATATTTTGCATTCAAGTGTTTTGAAACAGTTTTAAAAGCAGCTTCATCACATTCGATAACCGCATATTGACAGTTAAGGTGATGATTTTCAATGAAGGAAGTAGTGATGCCACTGATTAAGTTAGCTCCTGACTTGTTTTCAAAAAAAGATAACCCGGCATTTTTAAGAATTTCAGAAATCATTCTTGATGTGGTTGTTTTTCCGTTAGTGCCTGTCACAATAATGGCCTCAGTATTAAAAGCCAGATCGCTGAGCAAAGCTGGATAAATCAGCAATGCTAATTTACCGGGTAAAGAGGTACCTCCTCTTCCGGTGATTCTCAATATTTTAACTAAGATTTTTGCTATTATTAAAGCTGTGGAACGTCTAAATTTCATAGATGAATTATAACATAAGATTGTAATTTTTTAAAAGGTAATATATAATTTTTGTCGGAGGGTCTCATTTGGAAAACAACGAAGACAACATCATTAAAAAAGCACAAAATGGCGATAATGATAGTTTTGAGAAACTGATAGAACTATTTCAAGATAGAGCTTTTGCCATAGCTTACAGTGTCATGGGAAATTACCATGACTCTTATGATATGGTTCAGGAATCCTTTATTAAAGCTTATAACAATATTCATAAATTCAATTTCAAGAGTTCATTTAATACCTGGTTATTCAGAATCATAAAAAACACCTGTATTGATGAAATCAGAAAAAGGAATCGAAGAAAAACCATTTCTATTGACAGCAGTTATGAAAATGACGACGGAGAACTCAGCTTTCAGCTTGAAGATGATGCTGACAGTCTTGAAACTATTCTTGAAAAGAAAGAAAACAGTGAATTGCTTACCAAAGCTTTAGAAAAACTGTCGATTGAGCACCGTACTGTTGTAGTTTTATCAGACATTGAAGGATATGACTATAAAGAAATCAGCGAACTGCTTGAAATCAACCTGGGAACAGTAAAATCAAGGATATCAAGAGCAAGAATTAAATTAGCAGAAATAATCAGAAATGATGGAACATTTTAATAATACTCTACGTTAAAACTTTGAAAGGAAGAATAAATTGAAAGAAGTATGCAAACACAATATTGAAAACATAAATCTGCTGATAGATAACATGCTTGACAATGAAGAAAGAGTTCGGTTGTCAAGTCATATTTCGACATGTTCTTCCTGTTCATCCTATTATCATGATATGCTGACCCTGAAAAAAAATATATCTGGAAATAAATTAACATTGCCGATTGATTTTGCGAGCAAAACAATGGAAAAAATAAATAATCAAAAAAAAAGCAAGATAGCTGTAATCACAACTCACAGGTTCTTTAAGCTGGCTGTAAGTGCTGCTGCCGCTTGCTTTGTGATTGCTTTTGCCATAGTCTTTCTTAACCAGAATATGTTCGCAAACAAGACATCTGAAAGTGCTTTACTTGGCTCTTCTGAAAAGAGTATGGCAAATGAAATGCAGATTGATGCACCTGTTCCTGCTCCCGAATATGAAGGCAGTGCAGAAAAGAGAAGCCAGGACAACCAGTTGACTATGATGACAGTGGAAAGCAGCTGTGAATCGATTGATGAGTATAATTACCTTCTAAATAATGTTTCATTAAGAACTGATGATATTATCAACATACTGACAGATGAATTTCATATTACAGATTATCAGCTGACTGATGATTGCCTTGTTTTCAACACAGATACTGAAACTTATGCAAAAGTACTTGAAAAACTTGACTTGGAAGTCATTGAAGAGCATATTTCAGAAGATAATAATGTAATCGTAAAAATTGTAAACAATAATGGGGGATAAATGAATAAAATTCTTTTAATAGATGGAAACAGCATTATGTACAGAGCATATTATGGCCTCAGCAGCACTAATATGCTTTCTACTAAAGAAGGGATTTTCACTAATGCCATCTTCGGATTTTTAAATACACTTGATAAATTCAATGAAATAGATCAGCCTACCCATATTTTAGTTACTTTTGATTTGAAAGAGAAATCATTCCGTAATGACTTATATAAAGAGTACAAAGCAGGTC
>JAFGUQ010000185.1 GCA_016938455.1 Clostridia bacterium | reverse complement strand
CATTTTACATGTAAAAAGCCCACTGTTCTAAAACAGTAGACTTTTTCAGTGACCTCATATTTAAGGAGGTTTTATGAATAATCTGCAGAAAACAATCAATGAGAACAGAGGAAGTGTAATTCATCTTGATGATAAGCAGTACTTTTTAAATGAGACTGTTATCTTGAATCACATTGAGAAACCGTTAAAGATTGTCGGTCATAATACCACAGTGACAAGTGGAATGATTCTTCCAAACTGGATAAGAAGAGACAATCTTTTCGTCCATGAAGCAAAAGGAATTCCTTATACTAATATGATGTATAAGAACGGTCAGCTAATTGATAGACCTCATACTGAATTTATCCATAGTACCGGATGGGAGCTATATAAAGACGATGCTTTTGATTTTCACCTTGAAAAAGAGCATCATGGTAAAAAATATTATGACGGCTATCTTTCAACAAGAACAGAGATGCAGTCATGGGCTAATCACCAGACCCTGGAGTTCATTTATGATGCTGGCTGGACTCATTGTGTTTGTCCTGTTGAATCCATTGAGAAGGTCGATGAAAAAACGGTTTTCATTAAAATGGTACAGCCATGTTTCAGAGACTGCCAGATTAAAGAGGGAATGCAGATCAACAGCCCGAATCAGATTTATAACTGCAGAGAAAAGCTGCAAGAAGGTCAATGGTATTTTGATCAGCAGAATCATGAAATTATTTATATGCCATTTCGTGATGAAGAAATCACATCACTTACTTTTATCATTCCCACACTGGAAACTCTTTTCATGATTGAAAACAGCCATGATATTTCATTTGAGGGGATTACCTTTCAGTATACTTCCTGGATAAAACCTTCAGTTGAAGGACTTCCCGACGGGCAGGCAAATTTATGCAAGAACTTTGATATTCGACCTGATCAGATGACTGAATTCAGAAAACCAGAATCAGCTGTAAAAATAAGAAACTCAACCCGTATTTCTTTTACTGACTGCCGATTTTTGAATCTTGGATGCTGTGCAATTGACATACAAGAAGGTGCAAAGCATGTTGACATATCACGATGCCGTTTTTCAAATATTGCCGCAAACGGAATAATGGCCAGTGAATTCAACTTCAAATGTGGTCATGAAACTGATGAGAAACTAATTACTGAACATATTACAATCTCAGATAATGAGTTTTTTCAGATCGGAAGTCAATATAAAAGCGGCACAGCAATTATTGCAGGGTATTTAAGACATTCAACCATCAGTCATAACATCATTCATGAAGTGGCCTATACAGGTATTTCACTTGGATGGGGATGGGGATTTGATGATCCCAATTACAAATATTCTGATTTGAAACATGATCGTCTCACTTTTGGAACATTTGATGATTATCCTATTATGACTGATAATCATATTGACTATAATCATATCTATCATACAATGACTAAAATGCATGATGGTGCAGCAATCTATACTTTATCCATGAATCAGGAGTCATCTGTCAAAGGTAATTATGTTCATGATAACGGCAATTTCACAGGTGTTCCTTATCCTGAGCTGTTCTTTTTCAGAAGAATACCAGATCTGGACAATCCGGTTAAAACAGCCATTATTGAAAGAAACAGTTTTCCGGGGGGTATCTACCTTGATGAAGGCAGCGGAGGATTTACTGTTGAAGATAATGTGATCGCCCGTGTGGCTTGTCCTCTTTATTATCACTACACCGGAATTAAAGGTGTTTTTGAAACCAATACTTACCGTAACAATTTCATCAGCGATGAAATATCTCAAGATGCATTGAAAATAATTGAAGAAGCCGGTGTCAGAATTTAATGAAAGGATATTAAATTAATCTTGATTGATGATTATCAGTTGGTCACATTTGAAATAAAACATATTCCGGTACTTTATTCATGGTATGCAGGTGAAAAAGAACCGGAATGTTACACCTGCAGGCCGGTCAGTCCTGTCATGCCTTTAACAAAATACAAGTCCCATGTATTGGAAGCTGTAAAAAACCATGAGCAGTATGTTTATCTCTTAATCAAAAAAACCAGACCGGCAGAACCACTCGGGAAAATAGTGCTGTTTGATATGAATAAAAGAAATCATAGTGCTGAATTCGGATACTATTTACCTGAAGTCAACAGAAATAGAGGCCTTGGTTCAATTTTGACCGGGCTTTTCCTGGAAACTGTATTTTCTGATGAAGCTCTTGACCTTAACAAGATTTATGCAACCACATCATCTATTAATATTCCATCAATCTCATTACTTGAAAAATACAGGTTTCAAATGGATGGCAGAATGAGAGAGCATTACTGGATCAATGATGAGAAATATGATCAACTCATTTATTCATTGACAGCCGATGAATTTTTACGTGGAAAGCAAAATTAATAATTTCAATATGGGGTATAATCAATTGCATAGAGAAAGGACATATAATGATTTATAAAAAAATTGAAAAAAGGACCTCTGTCAGAACATTTCAGATTAAACCATTGACAGAAGTTGATAAACTCTGGATCAGACAGACAATTGAAGAAATAAGTAAAGAAAAAGGACCGTTCAGGAATCAGATTCATTTCAGATTATTGAATGCTGATCCGAATAAAAGCGGTAAACCGGTTGGCACATATGGACTCATAAAGAATGCACAGTCTTATATTACCGGAGTGATTCCGAACAGTGATGACCAATTATGTGATTTCGGTTATTTAATGGAGAAAATAATCATCAGACTGACAGGGAAGAATATCGGGACATGCTGGCTGGGCGGAACTTTTAAACGAGAAAATTTCAAAGAAGCACTGACAGTGAAAGAAGGATATATCATTCCTGCGGTAGTTCCGGTGGGTTATGCCATGGACAGCAGAAGCTCAGTAGAAAAAGCAATGAGATTATTTGCAAAATCAAACAGCAGGCAAGACTGGTCACAATTGTTTTTCCTTTCAGATTTTGACACCCCGCTTGAAAAAGAAGAACATAAAAATGAAATCGGAAATTTAACTGATGCTTTTGAAAGTGTACGCTTAGCTCCAAGTGCTTCAAATAAACAACCATGGAAAATGGTCTTGGATTTCGAAAAAAGTAATGTATATGTATATATCAATGAGAATCCTAATTATTCCGGCAATAAAATGGGATTCAAAATGCAGCGGATTGATGCAGGAATTGCTTTATATCATTTTGAAGCGATAGCAAAGGAAAATGGAATTAATGGTGAGTGGGAATTTAATATTCCATCAGTGAAAGTACCTTCTGAAAATTATCAATATATCGCCACATATCATTTTGACAGGCAATCAACATAGAATTAATGATTGTTATATGTAAAAGTTAACGCTATAATATTATCTGATAACTGCAGTAAAAAGGGAGGTGTTTACCATGGGGGATAAAAGTCCGAGAAAAAGAGAAGCTAAAAAGAAAAAAGCTGATAAGAAGGTGCCGACAACAATCAAGAGAATTGAGCCGGTTGTTAAAGAAAAAGAAACTAAATAATGATTTAGTTATATAAATAATTCATCAAGTAATCAATAAATCATTTGACATTATATCCTTGATATATTATATTTATTTGAAATATAATAAATTTAATACAGGAGGTTAAAATCATGGCTCAATTTTATGACTCTATTTCTAGAACATTTAATGAATATCTTTTAATACCAAATAAGACTACAAAACAGTGTTATGTCAACAATATAGATTTAAAAACACCCTTGGTAAAATTTAAAAAAGGGGAAGAACCTGATATTTCACTTAACGTTCCATTCGTATCGGCAATCATGCAATCTGTATCCAATGATTCATTGGCCATTGCATTGGCCAGAAGCGGCGGATTGTCTTTCATTTATTCTTCACAGTCAATTGAAAGTCAGGTCGCCATGGTAAAGAAGGTTAAGAAGTTCAAAGCCGGATTTGTTGTCAGTGACTCAAATCTGAAGCCTGACAACACGTTAGAAGAAGTACTTGAGATCAGAAATACCAGTGGCCATTCAACTATTGCCATCACTGATAACGGATTGAGTAACGGAAAACTTCTAGGGATTGTTACCGGCCGCGACTATCGTGTTTCAAGAGACAATCTTCAGAAAAAAGTAAGTGAATTCATGACACCGATTGAAAAACTGATCACAGGCAGTGACTTGATTTCTCTGAAAGAGGCCAATGATATCATCTGGGATCATAAATTGAACTGTCTTCCTATAATCGAAAATAATGGAAATTTGAAATATCTGGTTTTCAGAAAAGACTATGACGAGCATAAAGACAATCCTGAAGAGCTGCTCGATAATGAAAAGAGACTGGTGGTCGGTGCAGGAATCAATACAAGAGACTATGAAGAAAGAGTACCTGCTTTAGTTGAAGCCGGAGCTGATGTACTCTGCATTGATTCATCTGACGGCTTTTCTGAATGGCAGGAAGATACGATAAAATACATTAAGCAAAAATATGGTGATAAGGTAAAAGTCGGTGCAGGAAATGTGGTAGATAAAGAAGGTTTTGCTTTTCTGGTTAATGCAGGAGCGGATTTCATTAAAATAGGTATCGGTGGCGGTTCAATCTGCATCACAAGAGAGCAGAAGGGAATCGGAAGAGGTCAAGCCACTGCAGTTACAGAAGTGTCAAGAGCAAGAGATGAGTACCTTAAGGAAACCGGAATCTATATTCCTTTATGTTCTGACGGAGGGATTGTTCATGATTACCATATTGTTCTGGCGCTTGCTATGGGAGCAGATTTTGTGATGATGGGGAGATACTTCGCCCGGTTTGATGAAAGTCCTACAAAGGTGATAAAACTTGGGAATAACTATGTAAAGGAATATTGGGGAGAAGGCTCCAATCGTGCCAGAAACTGGCAGCGGTATGATGCGAGCGAAGACAGAGGAATGAAATTCGAAGAAGGTGTTGACAGCTATGTTCCTTATGCCGGAAAGCTTAAAGACAATCTGGATAAAACATTGACAAAAATAAAATCGACCATGTGCAGCTGCGGCTCATTGACAATTGATCAACTCCAGAAATCAGCCAGAATAACCCTGGTCTCATCAACAAGTATCATTGAAGGCGGCGCTCATGATGTCATTTTAAAGGAAAAAACAGATTTCTGATAAAAACGAACAAATGTTTGCACTGTCGTGTGTTTTATGTTAAAATATATTTAAAAAATATAAGGATTTTATAATGGAAAAAGAATATATACATGTCAAAGGTGCAAAAGAACATAATTTAAAAAATCTCGATATAAAAATACCAAGAAACAAATTTGTAGTCATTACCGGTTTAAGTGGCTCTGGAAAGTCTTCTCTGGCTTTTGATACTATTTATGCAGAAGGTCAAAGAAGATATGTGGAAAGCCTCTCAGCTTATGCCAGACAGTTTCTGGGACAGATGCAGAAACCTGATGTGGAGTTTATTGAAGGATTATCACCAGCAATTTCAATTGATCAGAAAACAACCAGCAGAAACCCCCGGTCAACAGTAGGAACAGTAACTGAAGTTTATGATTATCTTCGCTTGCTGTATGCGAATATTGGCATACCATATTGTCCGGTCTGCGGCAAGGAAATCACATCTCAGAATATTGACCAGATTGTTGACAAAATTCTTTCATTTGAAGAGGGAACAAAAATTCAGGTCATTGCACCGATTGTCAGAGGAAGAAAAGGCGAATACAGAAAAGAAATTGATTTAGTCAGGAAAGAAGGTTTTGTCCGAGTCAAAGTTGACGGTATAATTTATGATCTTTCGACGGACGATATCGATATTGATAAAAATAAAAAACATGACATCGGTATCATTGTCGATCGACTGATTATAAAAGAAGGTATTAATAAAAGACTAACTGATTCTGTTGAAAATGCACTTGAAAGAGGAAAAGGCCTTGTCATCATAGAAAAAAACGGTAATGAGGAGATTCTGTTTTCGCAGAATCTGGCCTGTCATGACTGCGATATCAGTATTAATGAAATATCACCGAGGATGTTTTCATTCAATACTCCATACGGAGCATGTGAACATTGCAACGGGCTTGGAAGACTTCTGGAAATCGATGAGGATTTAGTCATTCCTGACAAAAACCTGAGCCTTGAAAACGGTGCAATTAAAGTAGCAGGTTTCAATGTTAAGAAGAATTCAACTTACTATATTTCAATGCTAAAAGCATTAGGGGAGAAATATCAGTTTAATTTAAAAACACCATATAAAGATTTAGATGATGATGCTAAAAAAGTCATTCTTTATGGTATTGGTAAAAGCAGGATTGATATTGACTATAAGCATAAGCATGATCAAAGGACTTATACCTACTCAAGTACTTACAGCGGAGTCATCAATACCGTTCAAAGAAGATATAAAGAAACCAACTCGATGCACATGAAAAGATATTATGAAAGTTTCATGAGCCCGAAACCTTGTCCGAAGTGTCATGGGAAGAGACTGAAAGATGAGGTTCTCTCAGTCAAAATCAATGGCTATAATATTTATGATGTGACTGAACTTTCAATCAAAGAATGCAAAACCCTTTTTATGAATCTTACATTGAATGAAAAAGAAAAGATGATTGCCAGTCAAATACAGAAAGAAATCAATTACAGACTTGATTTTCTTATTAATGTAGGGCTGGATTATCTGACTTTATCAAGACAAGCAGCCACACTTTCTGGTGGAGAAGCGCAGCGAATCAGACTGGCCACACAGATTGGGTCAGGATTGGTCGGTGTTTTATATATTCTGGATGAACCAAGTATAGGCCTTCATCAGAGGGATAATGCAAAACTGCTGGATACACTGGTGAAGATGAAGGATCTTGGAAACACTCTTATTGTCGTGGAACATGATACTGAAACCATAGAAAAAGCGGATCATATCATTGATATGGGACCAGGTGCCGGTATTCATGGCGGTTATGTGGTAGCAGAAGGAACTTTAGAAGAAATTCTTAAAGTAAGTGAATCGATTACTGCTCAATATCTGACCGGAAAGAAAAAGATTAAAATTCCTGATAAAAGAAGAGCTTTAAATGGCAAATATGTTAGTATTCTCGGTGCAAACCAAAATAACCTGAAAAATATTGATGTGAATATCCCACTCGGAGTCATGACTTGTGTCACCGGTGTTTCAGGTTCAGGGAAAAGT
>JAFGUQ010000184.1 GCA_016938455.1 Clostridia bacterium | reverse complement strand
TATATAAAGATTGATGATTTAGCATGAACTGCATTGACTAAAGGTCTTTATTATGTTAAATTATCAAAAGAATTAATTTTGGAGGAAATAAAGTATGTTGCTGCAGTCAATCATTGGAATATCAGTTGTGTTCCTGGCATTAATCGCTCTGTCATTCTGTATCTATTTGTTCGGTAAACTTATGAATACCGGTAAAAAGAAACAAGAAATCCAGACAGAACAAGTGGAAGAAGAAAATATGGTCATTGAAGTGGAAGGTGACGATCAGTTGATTGCTGTCATCACAGCCGCAGTAAATGCTTACTTCTCTTCTAATGGACTGACACCTGACTGTAAAATCAAGGTAAAAGCTTTTAACCGGATTGCTTCAAATGCCCCCATTTGGAATGAAGTCAGCAAAAAAGAATTAGTACAAAATCTATAATATATAAAGGATAAATTTTTATGAGTGAGTTTTTTAAAGGAATCGGCGACCTCATCTCCGAATCAGGGTTCGCAACGATGACACTGCAACAGTTGATAATGATAGCAATTGCCTGCTTTTTACTTTATCTTGGGATTGTCAAGAAATTCGAACCATTGCTTTTGGTTCCTATCGCATTCGGAATGCTTCTGACGAATCTGCCGGGCGGTGAACTTTTCCATTCAGAATTATGGAAAAATCCGATTGCTGTCGGTGCTGAAGGTTATGTTTCAACCTGGCATCCCGATTATGGCAAAGTGCTTCAGGAAGGTGGACTGCTTGACTTTTTCTATATCGGAATCAAGACAGGTATATTCCCTCCCCTTATTTTCATGGGTGTAGGTGCCATGACCGACTTCGGTCCGCTGCTTGCCAATCCGAAAAGCTTTCTTTTAGGAGCTGCTGCTCAGCTTGGTATCTTCTTTACTTTCATCGGTGCGAATTTACTCGGATTTTCCGCAGCTGCTGCCGGAGCGATTGCCATCATAGGCGGTGCCGACGGTCCGACAGCTATATTTACTGCTACGAGACTGGCTCCTGAATTGCTGGGTCCCATTGCAGTAGCCGCGTATTCATATATGGCACTGGTTCCTTTCATTCAGCCTCCGATCATGAAGATGCTGACCACAAAAAAGGAACGCTCTATTGTCATGGAGCAATTACGTTTTGTATCCAAAACTGAAAAGATCCTGTTTCCAGTCGTTGTCACCATTCTGGTTGTCATGCTGATTCCGGCTGCTGCCCCACTTGTCGGTATGCTGATGATGGGTAATCTGATCAGAGAATGTGGCGTGGTGGAAAGATTAAGTAAGACCATTCAGAACGAACTGATCAATATCGTCACTATCCTTCTTGGAATCAGTGTCGGTGCAACAGCTACAGCTAAAAGCTTCCTTAATGTCGAAACCCTGATGATCCTCGGTTTAGGGCTGGTTGCCTTTGCAATCGGAACTGCAGGCGGAGTATTGTTTGCAAAATTAATGAACAAATTATCCGGCGGAAAGATCAATCCATTAATCGGATCAGCCGGTGTATCAGCGGTACCGATGGCGGCCAGAGTATCTCAGAAAGTCGGACAGGAAGCCAATCCCGGAAACTTCCTTCTTATGCATGCCATGGGTCCGAATGTCGCAGGTGTTATCGGTTCTGCCGTTGCAGCAGGTATTCTGATCAGTATGCTTGGCTAAATCACATTACATAAATCATTGAAACCATCTGTATTGAAACAGATGGTTTTTTTGTTCATAAGTTTATATAATCTTACTCATATATTTGATATAATAAGGATATGGAAAATATTAATAAATACAGCGACTTCATCTATTTATATAACCAGGGAACTCAGTACCAGGCATTCAATATTCTAGGTTCACATACTGTGACAAAAAATCATCACAGAAGTACCTCATTCAGGGTATATGCACCTCATGCACAGTTTGTTTCTGTCGTCGGGATGTTCAATCAGTGGAACAAGGACAAGCATCCCATGACCTGTCACGAAGGAGGAATCTGGGATATTGACATTGAGGGAGTAACTACAGGTGAAATCTATAAATATGCTGTCACAGATAAGAAAGGTAAAACAGTGCTCAAAGCAGATCCATTTGCCTTTTATTCCCAAATGCGCCCTGAGACTGCTTCTGTTGTCGCTGATCCTTTTTCTTATCCATGGAGCGATGATGACTGGATGAATCAGAGAATGACTCAGAACAGTCTTGAAATGCCGATGAATATCTATGAAGTTCATCTGGCTTCATGGATTGAACCTTTAAAAGACAATAAACCTATTGATATGGAAAGTGTCGGTAACAGACTGATTGCCTACTGCAGAGAAATGCATTATACACATATTGAAATCTTACCTGTCACAGAATATCCGTTGGATGATTCCTGGGGATATCAGGTGACAGGGTATTATTCGCTGTCAGGAAGGTTTTCCTCCATCACAGGTATGCAGTCATTTATCAATGCCTGTCACGAGAACGGTCTTGGTGTCATTCTTGACTGGGTTCCCGGTCATTTCTGTCCTGATGAACATGGCCTTGCCTTATTTGACGGTACAGAGTTATATGAAAAGGAGCTGCATCCGAACTGGGGAACCTATAAATTTGATTTCAGCAGAAAATCTGTCTGGAGCTTTTTAATTTCAAGTGCTTACTTCTTTGCCCGGTTCTATCATATTGATGGCATCAGAGTAGATGGGGTCAGCAGTATCATCGATTTCAATTTCGGAAAATCAGATAACTACTTTTTCAGCAAAGACATTAATGCCATCAGTTTTCTTAAACAGCTGAATCAGACATTGCACAGTGACTTCAAAGGTTTTCTCACCATGGCTGAAGATTCCAGCGATTTCAAGGGAATTACCGGTAATCCTCCTGATGGATTCGGATTTGATTATAAATGGGATATGGGATGGATGCATGACACCTTGAATTATTATGAAAAAGAAAGTCATCAGCGGCAAAAAGATCATTACAGCCTTACTTTTGCGATGGTCTATCACCATTATGAAAAATTCATACTCCCCTTTTCCCATGACGAAGTAGTACATGGTAAAAAGCAGCTGATTGATAAAATGGCCGGTGACTATCTGACTAAGTTTGCCAATCTGAGAACTTTACTTGCCTATCAGATGTTTCATCCAGGTAAGAAACTGCTGTTCATGGGGATTGAAATAGCTCAGTTCATGGAATGGCGCTATTACGAATCCGTCGAATGGTTTTTACTGAAATATCCCATTCATAACGGCTTTCACGAATATGTCAGAGCCCTTAACCGGTTTTATCTTGATACACCGGCTCTTTATGAAAATGATTACAGCCCCTATGGATTTGAGTGGATTGATGCAGATAATTCTGTTCAAAGCATATATATCTTTTTAAGAAGGTCAAAAACGGGTAAAAATAGTATAATTGTTATTAATAACTCGTTTAACGAATATAACAACTACAAAATTGGTGTTCCTGAAAAAGGAATTTACGAAGAAGTTTTTTCATCTAATCTGGAGTTGTATGGTGGAACCGGATACCATAATTTGAAGCATATCAGAAGCAGAGATATTCCCATCCATCACAGAAACCATTTGATTGAAATCATCGTCCCTCCCTTCTCAGCCACCGTTTTTGAAAAAATCAAATAGGAGAAACTATGTTTAATAACATCGAACAATTCAAAGCAGAATATATCAAACAGTGCAGCGACCAGTTTGCTGACAGACCTGAGATATTAAAACCGATTGAAAGATACCTGGCACTTGCCACCATGCTTTCTGAAGAAATAAGAGAGCGATGGGCTAAAAGCCGTGATGAAGACCGTGAGAAAAAGAAAGTCTACTATTTTTCCAGTGAATTCCTGATCGGCCATCTCTTTTCGCATAATCTTGAAGCATTACAGGTGACTGACATTGTCAGAGAAGGATTAAAGGAACTGGATATTTCTCTTGATGAACTGCTGATTCAGGAAAAAGATGCCGGGCTCGGAAACGGCGGACTCGGAAGACTGGCAGCCTGCTATATGGACTCCATGACCCGTCTCAAGATTGCAGGTCGAGGCAATGGCATACGATACAGGCACGGATTCTTCAAGCAGGAAATCAAGAACTTCGAGCAAGCGGAGTCAGCCGAGCATTGGCTCGAGAACGGTTATCCCTGGGAAACAAAACGACCCGGAAGAAGTGTCATTGTCAAATTCGGCGGCAATGTGAAAATAGAATACATTGATAACAGATTATTCTTCAAGCATGAAAATTATCTGCCGATTAAAGCAGTTCCCTATGAAGTGTCCATATTGGCCAATGATGGTGAAGATCATGTCAATTCACTTCGGCTATGGGATTCTGAAGCACTGGAGGATTTTGATTTTGACGCTTATAATCAAGGCGATTTCGTCAAAGCCATCTGTAAGGATAATGAAGCCTGCAACCTGACTCAGCTGTTATATCCGAATGACAACTACCCTGCCGGTAAGCGTCTTCGACTCATGCAGGAATACTTTTTCGTCAGTGCAGGAATCACTGCAATCATACAGGAGTATCTGGAATTTTACGGGAATCTTGATGATGTGGAAAACAAGATTGCCATTCATATCAATGATACCCATCCCTCCCTCTGCATTCCAGAATTAATGAGAGTGTTCCTTGATGACTACAAGATGACATGGACTCAGGCCTGGAACAAGACAAATAAGATGGTCTCCTATACCAATCATACCATTTTACCTGAGGCACTTGAAAAGTGGTCGGTTGATCTGATGAGAAGTGTGCAGCCTCGAATCTGCATGATAATTGAAGAACTAAACAGAAGATTCATTGAAAGTCTCCTAGATAAAGTGGATCTCAATAATGACGATTACAAGAATCTGGCCATCATTCAGGACGGGCAGATTCATATGGCTTATCTCTCGGTTCTCGGCAGCCATTCTGTCAACGGAGTCGCAAGAATTCATACTGAGATACTGAAAAACAATGTGCTTCACGCCCATTATAAAATATTCCCTGAAAAATTTAATAACAAGACAAACGGGATTTCGCATCGGACTTTCCTTTTAGAAGCTAATCCTGAATTGAGTTCTCTGATTTCTGAAACCATAGGAAATGAATGGCTTTTTGACACTTCCCTGCTGGAAAATGTCCTTCTGTATAAGAATGACGCCTCATTCATCGAGAAATTCTCAGATATCAAAAAAGAGAACAAAGTGATTCTTTCTAAAATCATTAAGGATTCCACCGGTTATAAGGTCGATCCTGATTCCATATTTGATATACAGGTAAAACGGATTCATGCATATAAAAGGCAGCTTTTGAATATTTTGGGAATCATGTACCGATGCAATATGGACAGTCAATATTTTGAGAACATGCCAAATCACACATTCATATTTGCAGGGAAAGCAGCGCCCAGTTATGACTACGCCAAATCAGTCATTCGGCTGGCTAACCGGCTGGCACAGAAAGTCAATACCGATCCGGTCCTTTCCAAAAAAATGAAGGTCATATTTCTCCCTAACTTCAATGTATCACTGGCTCAGAAGATCTATCCTGCCGCTGATATCAGTCAGCAGATTTCTACAGCCGGCATGGAAGCATCCGGTACAGGAAACATGAAATTCATGATGAACGGTGCCTTAACACTTGGAACCATGGACGGAGCTAATGTGGAGATATTTGATCTGGTCGGAAAAGATAACATCAAGATATTCGGAATGAGTGTAGAAGATATTGAGCAGTTGAAGAAAAGCAGCTATAACCCCTGGGATGTCATTACGAAAGATATTCCGCTTCGCAGAATCATAGCACAGCTGCAAGGCGGCTATTTTTCAGGAAATGCAGGGCAGTTCAACGATATTGTGGATTCGCTGATCAAATACGGCGACTCATTTTATGTGTTACAGGACTTCAAAAGTTATATGGAAGCCTGCAGAGAAAGTGAAGCGTTATATCTTGATAAAGAGAACTTCACAAAACTGCAGATTCATAACATGGCCATGTCAGGATATTTTTCCAGTGACAGAGCCATCAGGGAATATGCGAAAGACATATGGAAAGTATGATAGATCGGAGGAAAGGCAGTGAATAAAACAAAAACAATTGCCATGATACTGGCTGGAGGTCAGGGAAGCAGATTAAGCGGGCTCACTCATAAAATTGCTAAACCTGCTGTAGCATTCGGCGGAAAGTACAGGTTGATCGATTTCACATTGAGTAACTGCAGATACAGCAATATCGATGTAGTAGGTGTTTTGACTCAATATAAACCGTTGTTATTGAATGCCTATATCGGTACAGGTTCTTCCTGGGCGCTTGATTCAATCAACGGTGGTGTCAGCATTTTACCGCCTTATATGGGTATGGATGGTGGAAACTGGTATAATGGCACTGCTGATGCGGTTTATCAGAATATTGAATTCATTGACCAGTATGACCCTGATAACATACTGATATTATCAGGTGATCATATTTACAAGATGGATTATTCCAAAATGATTGATTTTCATGAGGAGAATAATGCAGATGCCACCATTGCTGTCATTAAAGTACCTATGGAAGAAGCTTCCCGATTTGGTATCATGTTGTGTGATGAGCAGGACAGGATCACAGATTTTGATGAAAAACCTAAAAACCCGGTATCAGACCTGGCTTCAATGGGAGTGTATGTTTTCAATTGGAAGAAATTAAAAAAAGAACTTATTCTAGACCATAAAGACAGTCAGTCCAGAAATGATTTCGGTAAGAATATCGTTCCTAATATGCTGTTGAAGCAGAATAAGCTTTTTGCATACCGTTTTACCGGTTACTGGAGAGATGTAGGTACGGTAGAAAGTTACTACCAGGCAAATATGGAGCTGCTAATGCAAAATCCTCCTATTGATTTACATGAAAAGGAATTCCCTGTATTTTCCAACAACCATAATGCCATCCCTCAAATTATTGGTTCAAAAGCGAAAATATCAAACAGTCTGATTTGTGACGGCTGTAAAATTTTAGGAACAATCAGAAACTCCATCATTTCAAACGGGGTTTTTGTGGAAGAGGATGCCGTGATAGAGAATTCAATTATTCTACACAATGCTCATATTGAAAAAGGGGTCAAGATCTTTAATGCCATCATTGCAGAAGGTACAGTTGTCAAAAACAATGTGGTAGTCGGAAAACCTGCTGATGCTGGAATTGAACCGGAAATCGAGCTTATATATGACAGTGTTTATGAAGGGAGAAAGTAAAATGAGAGATACAATGGGAATTATCATCAACAATCCGTTACATGCACTCGGCGCTCTGGTGAAAAACAGAAATCCGATTACAATGCCTTTCTTTGCGAGATACAGATTAGTGGACTTCGCACTTTCTAATTTGGTCAACAGCGGTATTTTCAAAATAGCCATTGTCACCAGCGATAAATACAGATCACTGCTTGACCATGTAGGTATCGGTCAGGAATGGGGATTAAGTCGTAAAAGTCAGTCCCTTGTATTCATGCAGGGCAGTTCTCAGTTCGGGCATTCTGATGTTCAGCATATCAATATGGTGGACTTCATTAAGAACGATGTGGTTTTTGAAAGAAACAAGCACAAAAACATCATCATTTCAACTTCAAACATTGTTTCCAATATAAGCTATGAAAAATACATTGATTTTCATAACGAGAGTCAGGCTGACATCACATTTCTCACCATACCAGGCAGCGAACATAACACGCTTGAAAAGGAGGTCATGTTCATCACCGACTCAAATAACGGTATCAAGGAAGTTAAGATCGGATGCAAGGATGTCTGTGACCGAGTTTACTCAGGTATTATGATTATCAACCACTCACTTCTTGACAAATTCATCGAAGTCAGTGAAAATACCAGGGAATACGAAATGTTCCGGATCATTTCAGACTCAATTGACTATCTGAATCTGAAATATATGGATATTACTGAATATTACAGGAAAATCGATTCGATCAAGAACTATTTTGATGCCAATATGGAATTGATTGACATTGAAAAATCAAATGAGGTTTTCAAAGAAAACAATGTCATCCTGACAAAGGTGAAAGACAATCACCCAACTTTATACAAAGAAGGTTGTGACATCAGTAATGCATGCATCGCAAGCGGTGGCGTCATCTACGGTAAAATTTCAAATTCTGTTGTATTCAGACATGCACATATCAGCGAAAATGCCTCAGTCAGCAACAGCATTTTGATGGAAGATATTAAAATCGGTAAGAATGCAGTGCTTGATTTTGTAATTGCTGACAGGAATGTCACCATCGGTGATCATGTCATATTAAAGGGGACCAAAGAATCTCCGGTGATTCTTGATAAGGAGACCGTTATATAATGAGTAATAAAAGAAAGCATGTGCTTTTCATTGCTTCAGAAAGCACACCGCTCTGTAAAAGCGGTGGACTGGCAGATGTTGTCGGCTCTTTGCCTTCCGCTTTATCAAAGTGCCATGTCAGAGTATCTGTTATTCTTCCTTATTACAGTCTATTAAGCGATGAAATCAAAAGTAAGTGTGTCACCGTGAAAGAGGATTTTATTCTTCTGGGTCTGACAAAATACTATTGTGGTTTAAAAACGTTGAAATTCAAGAACAGGGATTATTATTTCATCGACAATATGCAGTTTTTCCACCGGGACAGGCTGTATGGATATAACGATGAAGATGAACGGTTTCTTTTCTTTTCGAATGCCGTGTTGGCCATGCTCCCCTATATCGGAGAGATTGACATCCTGCACTGCCATGACTGGCAGAGCGGAGCAGTACCTGTTCTCCTTAACATGTATTACAGACATCTTGAGTTCTATAGGAATATTAGAACTGTTTTCACCATTCACAATCTGAAATATCAGGGTCGTTTCTCAATTTCTTCAGCTGCAAGGTACCTTGGAATTGATGAAAAAAGCAGCTATTTCAAAGATGTAGAGTTTTTCGGAGATCTTAATATCATGAAAGCCGCTCTTTATCACAGCGATTATGTCACCACAGTCAGTCAGACCTACAGCAGAGAGATCATGACTTCAGATTTCGGTGAAGGAATGGATGGTATTTTAAGAGATATCAGTCATAAGCTCTCCGGTATTGTCAACGGAATTGATTTATCCTATTTTGATCCATCCACCAGTAATGATATCTATGCTCCATACCATGACTCTATGGGTAAAGCTGTGAATAAAGCAGCATTTCAGGAAGAATTCGGCCTCGAAGTCGCCAAGGATAAAATGATGATCGGCATTGTCAGCCGCCTGGAAGAACAGAAGGGATTTGACCTTATTCTTGATAAAATAGAAGAAATGAAAAGTCTGCCGGTCCAGTTTGTCCTTCTCGGTACAGGAAACAAATATTATGAGGACAGATTCAGAATACTTGAACTTGAAAACAAAGGTTCTTTCAGATGTTTTATCATGTATAACGAAAAACTGGCTCATAAAATCTATGCTTCAAGCGATTTGTTTCTAATGCCTTCATTATTTGAGCCATGCGGCATAGGTCAGATGATTGCCATGAGATATGGCACATTACCACTTGTCAGGGAAACAGGTGGTCTTAAAGATACTGTCACACCCTACAACAAGTTCACTAATGAAGGAAACGGATTCTCCTTTGCCAGTTTCAGAAGTGATGAAATGCTGACTGTTTTTAAAATGGCACATGACTTATATCAGCATAAGCCAAAAGTCTGGAATATGCTTGTCACCAATGCCATGCACACTGATTTTTCATGGAAGAAATCTGCACAGGAATATAATCGGATCTATCAGAAATTACTTGGATGAAATGATGATGCTTCCATATGGCCGTATCAGATCCCCTTTATCATCATCGATTGAATCAATACTGAACAGAATGTTAAAATCATTAAGGACATTCACTTTTTCAAGTGGAACATCTTCTGCGGAATTATTAATGAAAGTCAATATAGTTTTGTTTTCAAAGGTTCTTTTTATTATCAGGACATTCATCTCGTTTTTAATGAATTCCAGACTTCCCTTTCTTAAAGACACTTCCCTTTTTCTTAACTGTGCCAGATTTTTAATATGATTCTGAATCAAAGGATTTTCATCTCCCCATGGGAAAGTCCCCCGGTTATACGGATCTTCATACCCCTGCATTCCTGCTTCATCACCATAATATAGGCATGGGATTCCGGGAAGTGAAAATACCGCCGTCGCATATGACAGCAGTTTTCTGACTGCACTTTCAAGTGCGGTTTCGGGAATGACATACCGTCTTTTCTCAAATGTATCAAGAGAATCATTATTCCGGCATCCTGCAAAAAGATTAAGCAGCCGTATGGTGTCGTGAGTTCCGGTCATGTTCATCAGTGAGTAAAAAACTTCCTGAGGATAATTTTCAAACAGACAGGTGATTTCGAAAATGAACCTGTCACTGGATATATCACCATTCAGCAAACTGATTAAATTGTCTCTAAGCGGGTAGTTGGTGACACTGTCAAGCCTGTCTCCCAGAATATAGATTCTTCTGTTATGATAACTGATCTTGTTGCTGGCATCTTCCCATACTTCGCCAAGCAGGATGCTTTCGCTGTTTTCCTCTCTGACCACCTGTTTTAGTAATCTGATGAATTCTCCAGGCAGTTCATCCGCCACATCAAGTCTGAAACCATAAATCCCCATTCTCATCCATTTTCTGATGACACCATAATCAATATTAAACAGATAATCCAGGAATCCCTCATTCAGCTCATTTAAGTTAGGCATTGACTCAATATCCCACCAGCAATCATAAGAATCAGGATAATTCTTGAAATGAAACCAGTCGTAGTATTTGGATTGCTTACTTTGATAGGCTCCGATACCCGGATAGTTTCCTTCTTTATTAAAGTACACACTGTCGCTTCCAGTATGGGAGAATACACCATCCAGAATGATTTTCATACCATACTCTCCTGCTTTGATGATCAGTTCCCTGAAATCGTCCTCTTCACCATACATACCATCAATTCTGCTGTAATCTCCGGTATCATATTTATGATTGCTTGATGATTCGAAAATGGGATTGAGATAAATGATTGTGATCCCCAGTTCTGACAGATAAGGCAGTTTCCCGGTGACACCCTTCAAATTACCTCCGAAGAAATCCCAGGAAATAATCTTATTGTCTTTGTCCCTTATATAAACCGGTTTGTCATTCCAGTCAGAATGAATAAGACAGTTTTTCTTCTGACGAAAAATGTGCTGATGATCATTTCCGTTGAAAAACCGGTCAACATAAATCTGGTACATGTTCCCTTCCTTAAACCATGCAGGAGTATTATTTTTCACAGATACAGTCAGCTGATACCTTTTCTTTTCATCATGAATTTCTCCAGCTTTCCCGTTGCATTTCTCTTCTGGTCCATATAGTTTTCTTTCATTTTTGTTTACAGCTTCGAAATTATAGAACAGAAGGCCGACAGATGAAGGTGCTTTGAACTGATATTCAAAGAAATCATCATTTTGACGAGTCATAAGATGCTGATGTTTCGTCTCCTCTTCATAAAGATTGATGAACACATTCTCAGTCTGAATAGCCTTAACCCTGATGGTGATGTTTTCTTCCAGGGTTACTGCTCCAAAAGGAGACTTGTGCTGCTTTAAAAAAGAATTGTAAAATAATAACATATCAGAATTATAACAAAAATATTTCAAATTTTCACTCTTTTATGATTAATCAGTAGATTTAAGAAAAAAAATGCTATAAACTTATTTCATCTGTAATAAAGAGAGGTGAAAAAATGGGATTTCAAATTGGAGTCATTGTAGACTCATTCAGGTTACCCATCAGAGAAGGAATCAGAAAAGCTCATGAAATCGGTGCCGAGGGTATTCAGATATATGCCGTTGACGGTGCTATGCATCCTGATAAGTTAAACCTTGAAGAGCGTAAAGAACTTTTACGATATATCAGATCATTTGGATTGAAAGTTTCTGCACTTTGCGGAGATCCCGGCGGTGGTTTTATGGACCGTGATACCAACCGTGATAAAATCAGGCTGTCAAAGAAAATCATTGATCTGGCTCTTGACCTTGAATGTCAGATTGTCACCACCCATATTGGTGTCATTCCTCATGATGTTGATTCCGAGAGATATAAGATCATGGCTGAAGCCTGTGAAGAATTAGGTGATTATGCAAAGAACATGAACGCTTCTTTTGCGATAGAAACAGGACCTGAACCTTCTGCTGTTTTAAAAGAATTTCTCGATCGTCTGCATACCAGCGGAGTGAAAGTCAATTTTGACCCTGCTAATCTTGTCATGGTCATTGGTGAAGACCCTGCAGAAGCTGTGAACAACCTCAAGGAATATATTGTTCACACTCATGCCAAAGACGGAAGAATGATTACAAAATATGATCCGGAAGAACTGTATATCCGACATACCAGGAGTTGGGAACAGGCATTCATCGAAACTCCTCTCGGTGAAGGGAATGTCAACTTCAGACAATACCTGAAAGCACTGAGAGACATTAATTACCAGGGTTTTCTTACGATTGAGAGAGAAGTGGGAGAAAATCCGGAAAATGATATTTTAAGAGCAGTCAATTTTTTAAGGAGGCTTATATGAAATTAGGAATCAGTGCATACTCATACAGCAGGTTATTAAATAACGGTGGCATGGATTTATTCGATGTCATAAAAAAAACAAAGGAAATCGGTTTTGATGCCATTGAGTTTTCAGGGCTGCCGGCTACAGGTCAGGACAAGGTGGAACTGGCTAAGAAAATAAGACTCGCCTGTGAGAAGGAAGAGCTTTATATCGCCAATTATGCGACTGCCGCAGATATGCTGTCAGGCAGTTACGGACTGTTAAAAGATGAAATTGAACGATTGAAAAAAGAAGTGATTATCGCACAAACGCTTGGAGTTGATAAAATGAGGCACGATGCCACCTTCGGGTATCAGGCTTCTGACCCTAAAGCAAGAAGTTTTGAGCATCGTCTCCCTGTCATCGCAGAAGGCTGTTATCAGGTGACTAAATATGCTGAGGAATTCGGTATCAAGACCATGGTTGAAAATCATGGAAGATATTCACAGGACAGTCATAGAATTGAAATGCTGGTCAATCATGTAGACCAGGATAATTTTGGTGTACTGCTTGATGTCGGTAATTTTCTTTGTGTTGATGAGGATCCGGTGCAGGCTATGGGGACATTGATCACCTATGCTTTTCACATACACTTCAAAGACTTCCATATTAAGGCAGGAAATGAATTCAACCCGGGTGAAGGCTGGTTCTGCTCCCGGTATGGGACCTACCTGAGAGGTGCAATCATAGGCCATGGAGACGCTCCGTTATCTCAATGTGTCAATATCATGAAAACATATAATTATCAAGGGACGCTTTCCATAGAGTTTGAAGGTATGGAAGATACTCTGACAGGTGTCGCGCTTGGTTATAAGAACTTAAAAAGATTAGTAAAAAAGGATGATTAATCATCCTTTTTTCATATCTGCATTTATTAAATCTTTTATTGAGCACCCAGGATTGCTTTAATGACTTGAATGACTTCGTCATAACGCTCGGTCTTTTGTGAAATAGTCAGAATGTTCTCACCTGAACCATCCACACAGTCTGAAATCAGTGTAATGTCTCCGACATCGATTCCATAAATACTGTTTGAGGAGTCCATCATAAGACGGCTGTCATCACTGTTTAAACCAAGTTGTGTTAATAAGTTTGGTGTAATGGACTTCAAAGCATGATTATCAATCAGCATATAATTATATCCTTCAAGGGATGTGATGATGATATCTGCTTCGCCGCTCTGCAGCATAGCTGATAATGTGACTCTTCCAGCCATGTCAGCTTCTCCGCTGCCAGCTGTTGAGTCAAGAAAGACGCTGGTGACACTCACCTTTTTGGTGCCTTCTAATTTTTCAAGAGTTGTTTCTAAATCAACATATTTGTCAGTCAGGTTATACCCACCGACAAAAACGATATTGAGGCCAGGTTTCGCTTTAAAGAATGAAGGTACGACAATGGCTAGAATAATGGCAAGAATAATCCCGCCTACTATAAAATACGGTAATTTGTCTGATCTTTTCTTTGCATTGGCCATTTTAGCTTTTTCTGCATCGCTTAATTCCACTTTCAGTTTACCGGTCAGCGTTTCATACGCCTTATTGATGGAAACAACATCTATTCCCTTATCAAACCTTGCTCTGTTGAGAATCTTATTATACGCTTTCTCAATCTCATCCTGACTTGCTTCTTCAGCGATTTCAAGCAATTCATAACACATTTTCTTTTCCATTGTATCTCTCCTTTTTTTTTACAGACTCCTGATCCCTATCTATACAATATCATATATAACAGCAATTAACCTTAGAAAAAAATAACATTTCTTGCCATAATCAGTGAATCTCATATATATTCCACTTTTTTAGTCTGTTTCAGGTAATTTTAGAGTATATTGTTTCCCATTCAGATTGAATCAGCTTTCTTCTTTTTCTGCCTCAAAGCTAAGTTTCGTATACGGTCCCATAGAAAAAACATTGGAGTAGCCATTATTGGTCAATATATCAATTGCCAGCTCACACTCCTGGTTTGAATAGGAATATAAGATAATGTATTTGCTTTTATTTTTAATGAATTCCTCTGCTTCAAAAGGCAGGATATCAATAGGTATATTAATGGATTTTGGCAGGTGTTCTATTTCATAGTCGTATTTATCTCTTACATCAACTATGCATATGTCTTTATTTGAACTAATCATTGCGTATACTTCTTTAGATGAAATTCTCATGATTCCCTCCTAAACAGTCCATAAATATCTTACCCTGAAAAAATCATTCTTAAACATTACGAACAGGTCAGGATGGCGGTTATCTTAATTCATTGATGATTTCAAAAAGTGCTTCGATGTTTTCGAACTTGAACCTGTCATCAATTTCAATATAAAACCAGCTGCCTCCGTTTTTAACATCAAAGTGCTCGCTGACAGTAGAAACCCATCTTCTGACATCGTCAGGTGTTCCGAAGTTCATGATCTGGCCTCTGAAATGGAGTGAGGTGGCGATTTTATAATCTCTCAATATCTTGGCCAGTTCCCTGGTATCATAAGCAGTCAGCTGCGGCCAATAGGAATCAATTTTCAGATCAGCCATATCGTCCAGTAATTTCAGATTGGCACCGCATGAATGGAAATGAACTTTTTTACCTGCCTGATGTACTTTATCAATCATGATTTTGTATCTTGGTTTGAGAAAATTCCTGAAAATCTCAGGAGAAATCAGAAGATCTTTCTGTGTTCCGAAATCATCTCCGAAAAAAACAGCATCGACATCCGCCTTAATCAGATTATCTATTTCCTTCAGATAGAATTCAGTAAACAGATCTGCAATCCTGTTGATTTCAATAGTATCAGAATACATATCCATCAGCACATCTTCAAAACGCCGGACAGCGGTCATTCTTTCAAAAAGAGTGACCCCTCCTTTTAAAACAAATCTGGTTTTTTTCTGTTCACGGACGGCTTTTATGAATGTGTCATCACCATATTTAGGTTTCGGAAACTGATAGGTATTAATGTGGTCAAGATCATCCAGCGGCCTTTTCAGCGGATGACCCATGATCTTGAAAATCCGGTACTGCCATAGTATTCCGAACTCATCTTCTATTTCATCATAGTAATCACCATTCTTGTCATAGGCATAAGATGGAATGACAGGAATCTCTTCATGTGTCACATCATCAAAATCGTCTTTATACTTGATGAAGAGCTTTCTCAGCTTCTCCCCATGTTCAAAATATCCCCTTGGAGACGGATGATACTGCAATGCGATCTGATCGGTTTTTTCAAAATCGAAAGTCTTGAATACTCGTTCTCTGCTGTCCATGAATCCCCTTTTCTTTTCATACTCTTTATAATTATTATACTTAATAAGAAATTTTTTATCAATTGCCTCTATCATTTATTTTAAAATCTGATATAATTAATTTATAAAGATAGAGAAAAAGAGAATTCCTCATTAATTAAAAACCGGTAACCTCCGGTCTTTTTTTGTTTAACTTTATTAAAAGGTATGTTATAATCACTAAGCTATGGAACAGTTGACAAGTGATAAATCACTGCTAAAAACAATAATAAAAATCGGATTGCCGATTGCTCTTCAGAACTTTGTATTAACTTCATTGAATCTGGTAGACAATATTATGATTGGCTCCAGAGGTGAAATTTCACTGGCAGCTGTCTCATTGTCAAACAGGATCTACTTTATCCTGATTATTTCCATTTTTGGTATCTCAAGCGGACTTGGCATGTTCACCTCTCAGTATTTCGGTGCAAAAGATAATGAAAACATCAGAAAAACAGTCGGTATAGGATTGACACTTGCTTTTTTTCTTTCTTTTACAGTATCTGTTCTTACCTTTTTATTCCCTCAGCAGATTTTATCTGTCTTTTCAAAAGACCCCTTATTGCTTTTGAAGGGTTCTGAATATTTGAAAATAGTCAGTTTTTCTTATGTCCCCATGGCATTAGGCTATATATTCGTTTATAACTCAAGAAGTGTTCACCTGACTAAACTTCCGATGATTTCTTCTATTATTGCTTTGAGCATCAATACCATCCTTAATTATATACTGATCAACGGGAAGCTCGGATTCCCTGTACTTGATGTCAAAGGGGCTGCCATTGCCACACTTGCTTCCAGACTGATTGAAACCATTTTACTTCTGACTCTCATTTTCAGAACTAAAGATCATCCGCTCAAAGGAACACTGAAACAGTACTTCTCCTATACCTTTGACATGTTCAGAAAAATGATGAAAAAAGCCATCCCGGTCATTGTCAATGAAGCCTCATGGTCAGTTGGCATGTCTATCTATTTCATAGCGTACGGGGTCTTGGGAACTAAAGCTGTCGCTTCCATACAGGTTGCATTGACTGTATCTGACCTCTTCTGGGCAGGGTTGATAGGATTCTGCAATGCGGTAGCTGTGATTATAGGTAATCATCTCGGGGCCAGACAATTGAATTCAGCAGAAAGAATCGCAAAAAAATCACTGCAGTTTACTTTTATCGGTTCTTTGATTCTTGGATTGATTTACCTGCTGACCGGTCGCTTTATTGCCTCTATTTTCAATTTTGAAGCCGCAACCATTAATAACTCCATTAATGTCATCGCAGTCAATGCTGCTTACATGGCAGTTAAAGGACTGAACTTCATGTTGATTGTAGGCATTCTTAGAAGTGGCGGAGATGCGAAGTTCTGCATGTTAACAGAGGGACTTACCATCTTTGTCATTGGTATCCCTCTGGCGTTCTTATCCGTATATGTTTTTAAGCTTCCTGTCTATCTGTGTGTCGCAGTGGTATACTTTGAAGAAGTCATCAAACTGACGATAGTCTATGTAAGATACAGATCAAGGAAATGGTTGAATGTGCTGATTTAACCAAACACACGATGCATTCTGTCACAGTAATACTGCACATTTTCCCAGATGGCATCAGGTGCGATTCTATGGTCAGGGCATGGAATGTATCCGCCAAGGTCAACCAGTCTTTTCAGTCTTTCTATTTCTTCATCAATGGCCTGATAATCTCTTGAGAAAACCACCTTGTTCATCCCGCCGACACCGCGTAAGTCTTTTCCGTATTTTTTTCTCCATGGTTCAATATTGGCATTCCATGTTCCTACTTCAATGGGAAACATGGTATTGACTCCATTGTTTATCCAGGTAGGAATCAATGCATCGATCTGTCCGTCACAGTCAAGTGACACAATGTCAATGCCATATTGCTTCAGTAAATCAGTCACCCGTTTGTAATGAGGTCCTACTTTCTCATCAAAAACTGCCGGACTGACCAGCGGGCCGTTTTTAAAGCAGATATCTTCCCAGAAATGTCCGAAGTCAAATTTCTGTCCTGATTCAAGCGCTCTTTTTGTTGTCTGATACTGAAGATTAGCTACGGTGTCAATGATTTCTCCATAGAGTTCTTCATCATCTACTGCAAGGTAGCTTAACCCGACCACTCCCACAAAGTTTCTTATAAATCCGTAAAGACTTCCGCAGAATAATCCGAATGGCTGGTTCCTGTCCTCAGGTGCAGGATAAGACATGATTATTCTGTCATCAACTCTGTCTTCACTGTATTGTAATTTAGGAAGATAATATTTTTCCCATGACTCTCTGTCTTTCATTGTATGGTCTATTTCAGCAGGAATTGAACCGGCATCATCTTTCTGGAGCACGATGACTCCTTCTCCGTTCATGATCTTTCTGGCGCCATTACCTAATTCCTCTACCACTTTGCTTTCAAACGAAGGATAAAGATATGTTTTGGGTCCGTAAGAATGATTCCAGTTGAAATCAAACCCCAGTTTTGCTGAAATCTCATTATCAACCTGATTACTGTCTCCCCAGATTTTATCAAGTCCTTTTTCAATATGACCTTCATCAGCCCATTTAGCTATTGTCTGATTCCAGTATCCGAAATGAACCACCGGCATTCTGTCATATTTCTCATATCTTAATATTGCTAATGCTCTTTCTCTGTTATTCATCTTATTTCCCCTTAAATTTATTGAAATTTTATTAAAATTCAATATAATTATACATGGTTACCTTCTATTAGTCATCATCTATTATTGTTTATTAATAGATAAATATT
>JAFGUQ010000183.1 GCA_016938455.1 Clostridia bacterium | reverse complement strand
CTTGGAGAAGACAATCTGAATAACCTTCACGGGTTTGATATTATATTCAAGACCCCTGCCATGAGACCGGATTTACCTGCTTTTGTCATTGAAAAGAACAATGGAGCTGTTCTGACAAGTGAAATGGAAGTTTTCATTAATATGTGCCAGGCTAAAATCTTTGCAGTAACAGGTAGTGATGGGAAAACCACTACCACAACACTGATCGGCGAGATGCTTAAGAAACAGGGCTATAAAGTTTGGGTCGGGGGAAACATCGGGACTCCGCTGTTTGATAAACTTGATGAAATCGAAAAAGAAGATATGGTAGTGCTTGAACTTGGATCTTTTCAGCTGCAGACCATTTCTGAAAAATCTCCTAATATTTCAGTCATTACCAATATATCACCGAACCATCTTGATTTTCATACGGATATGCAGGAATATATATGGTCGAAACAGAATATCTACAGACACCAGAACAGTGATGACAAACTGATTCTGAACTATGATAATAATGAAACAAGAGCATTCAGTGCTGATGCCAAAGGAAAAGTCTCCTATTTTTCCAGAAAGAATGAAATCAGAGATGGTGCTTATTTGCTCGATGGTAAAATATATATAAACGGTGAATATCTTTTTGATGCAAAAGAAATAAAGCTTCTGGGAGATCATAATAAAGAGAACTTTTTAGCGGCAATCTGTGCAGTGGACGGGTTTGTAGAAAAAGAAGCTGTTCTTTCAGTAGCGAGAAACTTCAGCGGAGTAGAACATCGAATTGAATTTGTTAAGGAAGTAAACGGAGTGAAATTTTACAATGATTCCATTGGAAGCTCACCAACCAGGACTATTGCCAGCATAAGCATATTTGACCAGAAGGTGATACTGATTGCAGGAGGATATGATAAAAAAATTCCTTATGATATCATGGGTCAGACAATTATTGACAAAGTGAAGGGATTGATTGTCATGGGACAGACTGGACCGCAGATAAAGAAAGCGCTTGATGACCGGATAGCAGCCACAGGAAATGGCAGAGACATTGTAGTAGAAGAAGTGAAATATCTGGAGGAAGCTGTCAGAAAAGCATATAAGATGGCTGTTCCGGGAGATATTGTTGTTTTATCACCTGCCAGTGCCAGCTATGACATGTTTCCTAACTTTGAAATAAGAGGGAAATTATTCAAGGAAATCGTAAAGGCCTTATAGACTTTTTCTGATTCGAAGATCAATAATATTTGTAATCATAAAAAAACTGCTTAAAAAGCAGTTTTTTTGGTGCCCAGAGGCGGAATCGAACCACCGACACAAGGATTTTCAGTCCTTTGCTCTACCGACTGAGCTATCTGGGCGCTTTAAAAAGTATACAAAATATTAATATTTATGTCAACTACTATTTGCTGTATAATGAAGTATATATCATTTGTAATCAAAAAGGAGTCTTTGATGAAAAAATATGTAATTGCTTTGGATCAGGGTACGACAAGCTCAAGAGCTGTCGCATTTGACAGAAATGCAAATATCATCGGAATGAGAAGCCAGGAGTTCAAACAGTATTATCCCAATCCAGGTTGGGTGGAACATGATCCCTTTGACATATTGAACAGCCAGTTAAAAGCTTTAAAAGCGCTTCTGAGCGATTATAGAATAAAACCTGAGGAAATAGATTCTATTGGTGTCACTAACCAGAGAGAGACAATCATCGTCTGGGATAAAGATACAGGGAAACCGATTTACAATGCGATTGTATGGCAATGCAGACGAACAGCTCCTATTTGTGAACAACTGAAAAAAGATGGTCATGAAAAGCTGATCAGAGAAAAAACAGGATTAGTCATCGATGCATATTTCAGCGGCACAAAAATCAAGTGGATTCTTGATAATGTTGTCGGTGCCAGAGAACTGGCAGTCAAAGGACAACTTATTGCAGGTACGGTGGATACATGGCTTATTTATCACCTTACGAATAAAAAATGTCATGTCACAGATGCATCCAATGCATCAAGAACCATGCTGTATAACATCATAGAAAACAGATGGGACCAGGAACTGCTGTCGATTCTTGACATACCCATGAATATTTTACCGGAAGTGGTGGAAAACAGCCGGATTATCGGGGAATACCAGCTTAATAATGTGGCCATTCCAATCAGCGGAATTGCAGGTGACCAGCAGGCGGCATTGTTCGGTCAAAACTGTGTTTCTGTGGGAGATGCAAAAAACACTTATGGTACTGGTTGCTTTATTTTACTCAACATCGGCAATCAGCCACTGCAATCTGAAAACGGCCTCTTAACAACCATTGCGTGGAATTATAAAGGAAAGACAACATACGCATTTGAAGGAAGCGTTTTTAATGCAGGCTCATCCATCCAGTGGCTCAGAGATGAAATGAAACTGATTGACAATGCAAGTGAAAGCGAAGCATGCGCATTGAAAGTGAATGATACCAATGATACTTACTTTGTACCTGCATTCACCGGTCTCGGTACACCTTACTGGGATATGTATGCCAGAGGCACCATTGTCGGCTTGACAAGAGGAACCAACCGCAATCATCTGATCCGGGCAACACTCGAATCAATTGCTTTTCAATGTATGGATGTCATAGAATGTATGGAAAAGGAATCAGGGACAAAAATCAACTACCTGAGAGTTGATGGTGGAGCCAGTGCCAATAATTTTCTGATGCAGTTTCAAGCTGATATTACAGGTTTAGAGGTCATCAGACCTAAAATCAATGAAATTACTGCGCTGGGGGCTGCATTTCTGGCTGGTTTGGCAACTGGATTTTTCACAGATATTGAGCATTTGAAAAATCTGAATGAGATTGACAGAAAGTTTAACTGCAATACGAATGAATTTTTCAGGGAAAACAGAAAATCAAAATGGCACAAAGCTATTGAAAAGTCAAAAGGATGGGCATAATTGCATTGACTTATAGGCTGTTTTTATATAGAATAAAAAGTAAATCTGCGGGATTAACTCAGTGGTAGAGTGTCACCTTGCCAAGGTGAAAGTCGCGAGTCCGAATCTCGTATCCCGCTCCAGTTTAATATCTGCGGGTGTAGTTCAGTGGTAGAACCCCAGCTTCCCAAGCTGGTCGTGAGGGTTCGATTCCCTTCACCCGCTCCATATTAAACAAATTTATTGTAAGGGGATGGTTAAAATGAACAGGAAAACTTTGGTTTATGCTCACAGGGGAGCTTCAAAAGTCGCACCGGAAAATTCAATGTCTGCATTTAAATTAGCAAAAGATATGGGTGCAGATGGAATTGAAACTGATGTCATGTTTTCAAAAGACGGACATATCATGGTTCATCATGATTTCGAATTAGGCCGTTGTGAAGAGGGAACTGGCCGAATAAAAGATTATACCTACTTTGAACTGAGACAAATGGATATTGGAAGCAAGTTCGATGAAAAATTCAAAGGTGAAAAAATGCCATGCATAGAAGAAACTTTGAAATTCTGTAAAGAAAATAATTTAAAATTAAATATAGAACTAAAAACAGGAAGCCCCTATGACGCTGGGATTGAAGAAAAACTGGTTGAAATCGTCAAGAACTATGACATGGAAGAATCAGTGGTTTATTCATCATTCAATCACTACAGTCTGATGTTTGTCAAAAAAATATGCAAGAATGCAAAAGTGGCAGCACTTACCGGGTGTGTCATGGTCAATCCCTGGGAATATCTGAAGCTTCATGATATTGACGGATATCATCCGCATTATCTGACAATTAATGATAAAGTTGTTTCAAAAATGCAACATAAGGATCTGTTTATCAATGCTTATACTGTCGATGAGGAAGAGTATCTTCAGAAAATGTTTGCATGTAAGGTAGATGGTGTTATCACTAATGTTCCTGATTTGGCAATTAAAATTCGAGACGAAAAATAATTATTGACAGGTGCTGAAAAAGCACCTGTTTTTTATAGACAAAACACCATATATAGGTTATAATTATTTCAAAATCAAATATGTTGTGCCTTTAACTAAGTCCAGAGAGACTTGCAAGGTAGTGTGGTTTATATTAAATCGATTATTCATGCATGCTTTCTGACTTATCAGAAAGCATTTTATATTTGGGAAAAAATGGGGGGATAGAATAATGACTAAAGAAAACCGTTATAGTGGTTTAGGTGGAAAAGAATTTGTCCTTGGCTTCCAGCATTTATTTGCTATGTTCGGAGCAACTGTATTAGTACCTTTCTTAACTGGTCTTAATCCGTTAGTTGCCCTTTTCTCAGCAGGTATCGGGACCATCTTATTCCATATCGTTACAAAAGGAAAAGTTCCGGTATTTTTAGGATCCAGTTTTGCTTTTATCGGCGGAATTGCAGCAACAACCGGAATTGGAACAGAACAGGGAGTGACAACTGAGGGGATTGCCAAAGCTGGCGGGGGTATTATCTGCGCAGGTGCATTATACCTTGTATTATCCGTCATTGCCTATTTCGTTGGAGCAGAAAAAGTTAAGAAACTGTTTCCTCCAATCGTTACAGGTCCAATCATCATTGTTATTGGAACATCACTGGCACCAGTAGCTATCGGACAGGCCGCCAATAACTGGCTGGTCGCATTAATCGTTGTAGTGACTGTTATGGTTGTCATGCTCTTTACCAAAGGGTTTTTCAAGCTGGTTCCGATTTTAATCGGTATTGCAGTCGGTTATGTGATTTCCATGATTTTCGGATTAGTTGATTTCACAGTAGTCAACAATGCTGACTGGTTCAGCTTCAAACAAATATTTGAAGGTAATTTCTTTATCCTTCCAAAATTTGACTGGGCTGCTATTACTTTAATCGCTCCGGTGGCAATTGTCACTTTCGTTGAGCATATGGGTGATATCACAACAAACGGAACGGTTGTTGGAAAGAACTTTTTTGCAGATCCAGGATTACACAGAACATTATTGGGAGATGGTCTTGCCACTATGTTTGCAGGTCTAGTCGGAGCACCTGCCAATACCACCTATTCAGAAAACACTGGTGTATTAGCAGTAACAAAGAATTATAATCCTGTCACACTTGAAATTGCAGCTGTCTTTGCGATACTTTTAAGTTTAGTCGGGAAATTCGGCGGTGTATTGCAGACTATTCCTCAGGCAGTCATGGGCGGGGTAAGCATCATCCTGTTTGGTATCATTGCCAGTGTAGGTCTCAGAACCATTGCAGAAGCTGACCTTGACTTTGCTCATTCAAGAAATCTAGTCATTGTAGCCTTGATTTTAGGATTAGGAATCGGAATCAGTGTCTATGGTGGAATCACCATTGGTAATGTCACACTTTCAGGATTGTTCATCGCTGCGGTTGTAGGTATTATCAGTAATTTAGTATTACCTAAAGAAATATAAGATAAATTAAGTTATAATATATGCACAGAGAGAAATCTCTGTGCATATTTTTTTAAGGAAGTGATGATCATACCAAGGATAATTGCAGGATCAGCAAGAGGAACTGTTTTAAAAGCACCAAAAGGAGACAGGACAAGACCAACCATAGACAGAACAAAGGAAGCCCTTTTCAGTATTCTACTTCCAAGAATAAGAGACAGTGTTGTGCTTGATCTTTTTGCAGGAACCGGAGCGCTTGGTCTGGAAGCTCTTTCAAGAGGCGCATTAAAAGCATATCTGAATGATTTCAATGCTGATTGTGTATCCATTATAAAAGAAAATGCAATAAAGAGCAGATTAAACGAATTATGTAAAATCACTCAGTTTGATTTCAAGAGAGCCATTGAATCAATCAATGAAAAAATTGACATCGTTTTTCTTGACCCTCCTTATGAGAAAGGCTTTATCACATCTTCGATTGAAAAATTACATGATAATGATATAATAAATATAAATGGACTTATTGTCTGCGAACATGGTAAGAATGAAATTCTGGAAGACAATATGTTCGGATTTACTTTGATTGATAGAAGAAAGTATGGCATTGCGACTATTTCAATCTATAAAAAAGGGGAAATAATATGAAAATCTGGATTTGCCCGGGCAGTTTTGATCCTGTCACAATGGGACATATTGATATTATAAAAAGAGCAAGCAGGATGTGCGATCATCTGATTGTAGCTGTTGGTGTCAATGATGGTAAAAAAGCGACATTTACATTGGAAGAAAGAAGACAATTCATTTTAAAATCAGTAAAAGGACTTAAAAATGTTGAAGTTGATGTTTTTGAAGGGTTACTTATCAATTATGCAGAGAACAAAGGGGCTACAGCTATTGTCAAAGGTCTGAGAGCTGTTTCTGATTTTGAATATGAACTCCAGATGGCTTTGCTGAATAAGCGGCTCAACGAAAAGATTGAAACTGTTTTTTTAATGACCAGCATTAATTATTCTTATCTGAGCTCAAGAGCCATCAAGAATATAGCGTCTAACGGGGGAGAAATTCGGGGTCTGGTACCAGATTCAATTCATGATGATATATATGAAAAATTAAAAGAGGGTGAAATTAAATGATAGTATATGAAAGACTTGCATATTTGGAAAAAATGATTGCTGAAGGGAAGAAACTTCCTTTATCTGAAAAAGTGATTATTGACAAGACTGAAGCACTTGAAATCTTCAAAGAAATAAAAACAGCTTTACCTGATGAACTGAAACAAGCCAAATGGATTTCTGACGAGCGCAAAAAGATTATTGTCAATGCCCATATGGAAGCAGACCAGATTATCAATGATGCCAAAGAAAAAGTAAATGAGCATGAAATCACTAAGATGGCAGAAGAACACGCAGAAAAGTTGCTGGCTGCTGCAAGAGAAGAAGCAGCTGAGATAAGAGATGGTTCAAGAAAATATGCTGATTCACTTCTGACAGACATTCAGGATAAACTGGTTGAAATCAATGAAATCATTGATAGAAGCAGAGACCAGCTGAAAGAATAAATTGAAATGACATTCATGTTTGAAAGAGCGGCTGATTCCCCGCTCTTTTTTATTAGTACCTGGTAATAACATTGTTGACTCTGTCCTCTTGGGAATGTATAATTATATTTGTGTGGTTTGTTTCTACGACAAGCAGACACAGGGGGGGGATGTTCGAAGATAAAGTATCTTTGTTTATCCAATTATAATTTAATATGGGAGTGCGCCAGTTCGGTGCGTAGAATATAGTCGGGTGGAAGTCCCGACCTGATAAAGTTTAGCAAACAGTCAGTATCAAGCCTTG
>JAFGUQ010000182.1 GCA_016938455.1 Clostridia bacterium | reverse complement strand
TTTGATGGAAGAAGAAATAAGACCGAGACTTCACCTATATTTTAGTTGACCAGATAATAAACAAATAGAATATGGATAATTTTGTGTTTATATTTATATAAGCCAAGACTATTTCCTTTGTAAAATTAAAAATAATAGATATTAAATTCATTTCAAGATATATGAATTTAACATCAGAAATAGAGAGAAAAATGCTTCAAGTTAAAATATAGTTTGGTATTTGCACAAGAGCGATAACAATAGATATAAATAAAGAAATATTCCTTAGTGCAAATGGGCTAGGTTTATATAATGATAGAAGTGCTAATGAATATTTGAAAGAGAATGAAAAGAAAAACCAGATCAGTGCTCCCGTTATACGAATTGTGGTCGAAGGAGAAAATCAAGCGACAACCATTATGCTAAATACAATATTACGATTATTAACGGTTCTCAAAAACTCATGTAGTGACAGGCAAAGAGAGAACATCTGGGATATGCTGGAATATCAAAGGAGCCAAGTTGATGTTTCTAAAAGGGTCAAAATTACGCAACCTCCTGTGAAAAAGAGTTTAGTTAGTGGAAATTATTATGTTTATAAAGAAGCACTCGATACCATATCAGAAGTACTTGAAGAGATAAGGAGAGATGATGCTTAAGTTAACATCTCAGTTGCTTAATCAATAAAAGATCAGAAGCGAAAGAGGCCTTAGCTTTCTATCATGGCAAATCATTTGTTTTTGGTATGCCTGCCTGCAATTGCTCTGAAATCTTTGAATATTTTAATTATTGCGTAGAAAACAACCAGGATTTCAAGTCTGCCTAAAAGCATTCCGATTATTTGAACCCATAAAACAAAAGGAGGTGCTGTTGCCGAAGTAATACCTATTGATAAACCTACTGTGCCTATGGTTGATGCAAATTCAAACATTGAGTCCATAAAAGGAAAACCGAATATCATCATGGTGCCGACTCCGAATATATAGAAGAAAATATAGATAAAGACGAAATTCCCGATGTTCACAATCTGATTATTGTTTAAAAAGGTTTTACCGTCAGGTTTCATCACCATTATTTCATTGGTTCGTTTTGGAGACAATAAGAACCCTCTAACATTATCAACAAAACTCTTTATGAGAACATATACCCTGAATTGCTTAATACCACCTGCAGTAGAACCGGTTCCTCCTCCTATCAGCATCAGAAGAATGATGACATAAATGGCGAAGTCGTTCAGGGTAGTGTAACTGACAGTAGAAAAACCTGTCGTAGATAATGCGCTGGTGACTTCAAAAACTGCAATTCTAAGACTTTTTCCAATTGAGCTGTAAAGTGGCTTAATAGAAAAAAAGAAAATAGCAGGTATGAAGATGCTCATGATGAAAAACATAAATTTGACTTCACCAAGCCGGATAAATCTTTTAAAGTTGCCTTTAAGTAACAGGTAATGAGCTGCAAAATTAATCGTTCCAAGTAACATGAGAATGATGGTAATCATTTCAATATAGATGTTTTGATATTCTCCGATTGAATTCGGGACTGAAGAAAAACCGCCTGTTGAAAGTGCGGACAGCGAGTGAACGAAAGAATCAAAAACAGGCATTCCGGCAATGATGTATAATATGATGCCGGAGATAGTATACCCTAAGTATATAGACATGATCATTTTAGTAGATTTTGTGATATTGGGAAGAAGCATGTCGGTTCTTCCCTCAGCACTGTATAGACCGGTACCGGCTGGGCCGATGATGGCAGCAAGCATAATCACAGCAATTCCTGCACCACCGAAAAACTGCATGATACTTCTCCATATGAGAAAGATATGCGGAGTCACTGTAACATCAACGACTGATAATCCTGTTGTCGTCCAGCCGCTTACAGACTCGAACATGGCTTGCGTGAAATTAAGCTGCTTCGATAAAATGAAAGGGATGGATGATATGATACAGGTCATTATCCATCCGAAGACAACAATTATACCTCCATCGCGTATGGTGAGTTCAACTGTTGACTTTGCAGTTCTGGTTATTTGCCAGAGGAAATAGCCTGTCAGCATTGACAGCAGAGAGGGAAGGATAAAACTGATCATGTGGTTTGTTTCATTTTTATAAAAGGGAAGCACAATCAGCGGTATCAACATGATGAGGCCACTGATAATCAGTATGAGACCCGAATAATGAACTAGTAGTTTGTATTTGATTTTAAGAGTTTCTTTCAGAATCATTTAGTCGACCTTCCCCTTTATTATTTTCAGTACTTCTGATTGCACTTTAAGTTCACTGATGATTATTAAATGATCATCTTCCATGATTTCGGTCTTTCCAGTTGGAATGACAGTTTTACCGTCTCTCATGATACAACTGATAATAGCCTGTTCGGGAAAGTGAATTTCATGAATTCTTTTTCCGATAACAGGATTATCATTTGTTACATCAACTTCCATCAATGCGACATTTCCTTCGCCGATATGAGTCAGATTCTTAATATCATCAACGATTGCTCTCTGCTCAATGATAGATGAAATGATGTATGATGTGCTGATGACGGTTTCAACACCCAGCTGCATAAAGATTTTTATGTTTTCAGGATCACTGACTATGGCAAATGTTTTTTTGATACCATATATTTTTTCAGCAATCTGGCAGATTACCAGGTTATCCGGATCACTGTCTGTCAATGCAATCACCATATCTGCATAAGCAATACCTGCTTCATCCAAAATAAAAGGTTTAGAGCCATCTCCGTTAACCACTGTTATTTTAAACTGCCTTGACATTTTCTTGCAGAATTCAACATCCTGGTTGATGATGGTCAGCTGATAACCTTTGGATGTGAATGATTTTACAAGGAAATATACTTCTCTTTTTCCACCGATAATGAATATGTTCATTTTATACACCTTTTTCAAGAATCAACCGCTCAATTTCAATGGCTGATAATGCTGTCGGAGAGATAGTCTCTATTCCGAGTTCTGAATAAACCCTTTCTCTTGACGGATCAATCAACCGGGCAATCACATGGTTTACATTAAAAAGACTTTTAGCGATCTGAGCTATCATGATATTTGTATTATCATCATTGGTTGTTGCTACCAGAACATCCGCCTTCTGAATTTTCGCATTCTTAAGCACCTCACTCTCAATAGCATCTGCTTCTACCATAAAACCGCTGAAAGATGTCTTCAAACGTTGAAATGCCGTATCTTTTCTGTCAATGACCACCACGCTGTTTTCTTTTCTTTCGCTTAAGGAATTGGCTAGATAGGCACCTAACCGTCCACAACCGACAATAATGATATATTGTTCATTTATTTTTCTTGACATGCTTATCTCCTGGTTCGTTAGTCATTGATTTCCCGAGGTCTGCTTCTTCATGAACATGGTTATATTGTGCAGTTCTCTCGAGATTGTTCTTTGATGCCTTATGAGTAGGATCCAATGCCAAACTGGCGCGATAGTGCATCTGTGCAGACAGTATATCTCCTTTCAATTCAGCCAATACACCCAGAAGGTTATGAGGATCAGGTGAATTCATGTCAAGAGCAACCGCTTTTTTCAAATAGTCTATGGCCCTTTGATAGTCTTTTGAGAGAATGCAGAGTTTGGCAAACTCAAGTACCTCATTGAAAGAAATGACTTCAGATTCCTCCAAATCATGCCTTGACATCACAAGTTCAACAATATTCCTGATTTCATTCGGTGTAAACGGTTTACTCATGAAGTCAATAGCACCGAGCTTCATCGCTTCGACTGCGTTTTCGACAGTACCATATGCTGTCATCATGACAACATCAGTCTTAATCTGATAATCTCTTACTTTTCTTAACAGTTCCAAACCACTCATTCCAGGCATTTTAATATCCAGCAATACTAAATCATACATATCACTGGTAAGTTTTTCAAAGCCTTCTTCTCCGTTGATGGCAATATCCACCTGGTATTTTTCTTTGTCAAGACAACTGTTGATGGTCATTCTGATGTTTTTTTCATCATCGACAATCAAAATTTTCTTTTTCGTCATAATCAATTCTCCTTAATATGTTTTTGTATGGTTTCAATAAGCATTTCCGGCTTAAAGGGTTTAACTATATAATCAATTGCACCACACTCTTTCGCTTTCACTTTATCGCACTCCTGACTTTTGGCACTCATGACAACAACCGGTATATCATTGGTAGTTATGTTGCTTTTCAATGCCTGACAGACCAGAAATCCATCCATGTCCGGTAATATGAGGTCGAGAAGTATCAGATCAGGGAGGAAATTCTTGGCCTCATTGATTCCTTCCAGTCCTTCAAGGACAGATACCACCTCATAATGGTGTCCTTCAAGATACATGGAGACAGCTTTAATTATATTTACTTCATCGTCTATCACTAATATTTTATTCATTTATTTTCTCCCTGCTGTAACGTTTTCAAAGAAAAGAAGAAAGTCGTTCCTTCATTCAACCGGCTTTCTACCCATATGTCTCCACCATGTGCTTTGACAATCTCCTTACAGATGGTAAGACCTAAACCAGCTCCGCCTTTATGACTGTTACCTTGTACAAACTTGTCAAAAACATGTGGTAGTACACTATCGCTGATACCGCTTCCGTTATCTTTTACAGAAACAATCTGCTTGCCTGATACCTCATGTACAGACAGTTCTATCAAACCGGAACCATCTTTATTTATATATCTGAGTGCATTGCCTATGAGGTTTGACATTACCCAAGTGATTTTATTGATATCTATGTTGACAAAGCTGAGATTCTCAGGGCAAGTCACGGTCATTTCTGCCTGTATGTCTTCAAGCTGCAGTTTGAAAAGCTTTTTCATATAATCGAAAATGTCTTTAATATGATGCTTCTGCAAATCCATTTGCATTTTCCCTGATTCAAGTTTTGACAGATCAAGCAGATCTTCTACAATTTTATTGAGTCTTTCAGAGTCTTCTTTAATCACTTCAACCAGATCTCTCTGCTGTTCAGATAAAACACCGGATATTTCTTCAAGCAGTAGTCCGACACTCATGGTGATGGAGGTCAATGGAGTCCGGAATTCATGAGAAACAGTAGAGACAAAGCTTGATTTCATCTGATCAACTTCCATCAGCTTAGTGATATCCTGAATCAAAGCGATAGTCCCCATAAACTCTCCGGTATTCATTTTAATCGGGCTAACATTCACTCTGAAATATTCCAGCCCGTTTTCACCGAGAATTTCAATGTCGCCATATTTGGGGGTATAATAGTTTTTCGGATTTTCTGATATTCCTTTGAACAGCTCAAAAAGCGCTTGGTTGTAAATAACCTCCAGGAGATGTCGACCTGCATAATCACTGCTGTTTATCTTGAAAATGACTCTGGCGTTCTGATTGATTGTCTTGACTCTGTATTGATCATCTGTCACGATGATGCCTTCACTGATACTGTTGACTATGGCTTCAGATTTGTTTTTTTCCTCCATAAGATTATTGATGTTAGTTTCATCATAATACACAAGTTTTGCTGCCATGATATTATATTCTTTAGCTAGTTCAGCAATTTCATCATCTCCGGTGACTGTCAGTTTCTGATGATAATTTCCTTCAGAAATCTTTTTTGTTTTATCAATCAGATCATATAAAGGTTTTACAATTTTATTAGATAAGACAGTGACAACAACTAATCCCAATATGATTGATATAGAGGACATGAAAAGTGTAGATATGGTTGCGTTCTTTGCTGTTGCGTGAGCAAAATCTTTTTTTGCAAGCATGCTCGACTGATTCAGATTCAATAAGTCTCTGGAGGCTTTTTTTGTTTTATCGAAAAGAGGTAACACTTCATTGTAATAGAAATCATTCAACTCTTTTGAATTGCTCTGACTGTCAAGTGAAATCATTTTCTGGAAATGATTGATATAGTCAGCATAGCTGCTGTTGATTTCACTAAGGATTTCAGATTCACCTTCCTCTGTGATGTTATCTTCCGCTCTGGCCAGCCATGTTAAAAATATTTTTTCATTCTCATTAAAAGCATTGACAGTCAGGTCACTTTGAGAAAACATATGAGCAAGCTCCGCACTGTCCTGCCTTTCAATGGCAATGATCATATTCTGTGCAGCTTCGATGCTCCGATAATTGGATTCCATAATATTATCTATTGATTTACTTAGGCTGTTCAGACTGATGATAACCCAGACATTACTGGCAGTAAAAATCAGCAACATCAATAAAAATGCGAAAATGATTTTCAGTTTCAGGCTTTTTTTCATAGAAAAGTTATTGAACATAATTATCACTATAACTACAATACTTTATCATCACTGATAAAAATATTGCAACTGTTTCTCCTCTCTCAACGTCTACGAGGTTAGCTGACGGGCTCGGACTGAAAGAGTTGTCCTATTCCAAAAAGAAATTCGCCCCGATATTTGGGTTCCCCGCTTCAAATGAATTAAACGTTTTACAGTGACTATTATACTCTTTTTTTTCATGATGTCAAATTTGTATTGGATTGTAAAAAGCAATGGATTATTCGGGGAAATGGAAGCATTTATTTAAAGAAACATAAGAAATCATGTTCATGGGTTTATTTCAGTACATGATTTATAGTATAATATAAATCAGTTGAAAAACTTCGGGGAAAAAGAACAACACATATGAATATAGCTCAAATATTACCTGCCCTATATCCATAAATAGATAAAAGAGAGGAGAATAATGAAAGTTTACTGTAATGACAGACTTTTCAAGCAGGTTCATAAGCAATATGAAAAATATGTTATGAAAATTCTGCTTGATATCGCAAAAACTGCACAGGTCATACCTGTTTTTGATGCATTGAAGAAGTATCATAATAAAATCATGGTACATACCAAAAACATCTGGAAATTCTATACAGACAGTAATCACCGTGTACTCTGGACATTTGGCAGATATCTGACAGGAAGCAGAGAAGAGGAAGCGGATGACATGTTCCTTCTCAGTTATACTGACCATGACAGTCAGGGTAAAGTGGCAGAATGCATCAGCAGAGACATCAACCGCAGCAATTTCTTCCTCATCAATCATGAAAAACCGGTTGAAAACACCGACCCAGGGTCTTTTAATGTCAGACTGACCAATGAGCAGGAAAGCTTCCTGAGGAGCCAGCTTCCACTGATGATTTCCGGTGGAGCAGGGAACGGGAAAACACTGGTGGCTCTCACTAAACTGTTCAATCTGATTTCAATGTACGGTAATAAGGAAATTGCCTATTTCACTTTTACAGAAGGTTTGAAATACAATGCTAAGGAGCAGTTTGAGAAAATAGCCGGAATGAGAGAAGAGAGACTGTTTCATGTCATCAATGACCATTTTCTGAAAACGCTTTCTTTTTCAGGTGAAAAGCTGATTCAGTTTGAGAAATTCAAAGAATGGTTTGAATCAGATACTGATTTGAAAGACAGAACTGATCCTATGGATGTGTGGGTGGAAATACGTGGTACAATCAAAGGGTATATGGGGAAAAACTGGAAGCGGAATGTTCCTTTTGATATTTATCTTATCCGTGAGCACACCAGAAAATATCTGATCAGACAGGGTTTTATTACCTATGTCAGTAATAGTCAGCATAAAGTGCTGAAGTGTATTGACACAAGTGAACAGGCTTTTTTGAAAATCAATCAGACAATCCGTCAGGACCAAGAGGAAAATTCATCTTCTAAAACTGACCTGCTGACAGAGGTCAAAAAGATTTATGACTATCAGGTCAAACATGAATTTAAAGAAAAACTGATTGACATAGATGAATATCTGATGCTTGATGATGATACTTCTCAATACAGCATAGAAGACAAAAAAGCCATCTATCATGTGGCTGTCCTGTATCAGCAATGGATAGATAATACCGGCTGTTATGATGATAATGACATTGCCATTGCCATGATAATGAAAAACAGAGAAGAAACAGAAACCGGAAAATATGACTTTCTGGTTATTGATGAAATTCAGGACCTGTCAGAGGTTCAGATTTCGGCTGTACTGACAATGGTCAGAAACAGGAACAATGTGGTGCTTAGCGGTGATGTCCATCAGATCATACAACCGACAGTTTTCAGCAGCAGCCGTATCAGAAAACTGTTTGACAATCGCATTACCATAGACTTTCTGAAAGTGAATCACAGGTCTCAGGGAGAAATAGTCGAGTTTACCAATAATCTGTCAGCCCTTAGAAGGAAACTCATCGGTAACAGGAAGATTGAGACTGAAGAAAGAGAAGAAGCTATCTGGCGTGATATGGCGCCATGTGTGCTTGACCATACCCGTGAGAATGTCACAGGAGCAGTGAATTATCTGAAAAACATAGCATCAGCTGCCATGGTCGTTTCTGATGAACGGGAAAAAGAGAAACTGAAAGAAATAGCCCGATTGACTGGTCCGGTAGCTAATCTCTATACAGTTGGTGAAATCAAAGGACTCGAGTGGGACTATATATTCTGTTACCGTCTGATCGGGCACCATCTTTCACAATTCAAGGATATCTTCTATGCCGATTCAAGGCATGCAGGAAGGTTCAGATACTATTTCAATATGCTTTATGTCGCAAGTACCAGAGCCAGAAAAGGGCTTTGCTTCTGTGAAGACGGAACATTATATGGACTAAGTGACTTAGTGAACCTGTTCGAAAAAACTTCTGTGTTCAATGAATTCAATCCGTTGCTGCTTAATATCGGTCAGGACACAAGCGGCATCGACGAATGGGAATTCAATGCCGCACGTCTTGAAAAACAGAAAGTATATGACAGAGCCGCCATGTATTATGCCCAGTCGGGAAAAGTGCATGAGGCAAGGAGATGTGAAGCGCTTCATATGATTTCGCAAAATGCAGTGGAAGCAGGGATCAGTCAACTGATGGACATCGGTGAAAATGAAATCGCCTATCTACATGCAGGCAGATTTTCTGACAGGAAAATGCAGCTGCTTGCTTTTTTATCCATAAAAGAGTATCAAGTCAATGAGATTGAAATGGAGTTCAGAAAAAAAGAGATCATAGACATCTATCTGAACAGAATGCTGACAAGGAAAGAACAGGCAGTGATAGAAGACAAGTATATCACTCGACTTGCAGAAAACCTGGAGATGACCTTAACCGGTATTACGGAGTACATCAATAATGAAACAGGAGGGAATCATGGATCATACTGAAGAGAAAAATACAGTCACAGAAGGTAATGTGATAAGAAGCTTTGAAAAATGCGCTAAAGCAGCAGACAACTTTGTGGTGACTTACAAGAAACTGCATTCATCATTTAACTCACTGGATAATAAACTGAAGAATCTCAGTGAAAACGGAGTGCTTGCAAAAGAGCTGATCGATTCAATTGATGATAAACTGAGCGGAATCAACAGAATGATCAATACATTGCCGATGCTATCCAAAGAGATGACGAAAATCAACGATATCACCAAAGAGAACGGAGACATTTTCACTGAAGCGGCAATACAGCTGGAAAAATATGAAAAGGATATCATGAAACTTAAAGATCTCCCTTCTCAGCTGGAAGGATTCATCAATGCTTATCATCAGATATCTGAGGAGAATATCACAAAACTGTTAAGTGAAGTGCAGAACAGTTTTAAAGAAATCAGAGAATTTTATGCCTTTTCCAGTCTTGATTTCAAGAAGCAGATCGGGGAATACAAGAAAGCCATCAAGGAAATGAACAGCATGCTCAAAGAGGGGAGCAATAAGTATAAAAACATGGTGAAGCAGAATGCGGAAACAAAAACAGAACTGGAAGATATCAACAGGAATATGAAAGATGAGTTTAAAATGTTTTACTCTGAATTTAAAAAGGAAATCAGCAGTCAGGTGAAAACTGATCTGGAGAAAGCGGTGAAATCTGAGATACAACAGGGATTCACCGGAGTCAATAACTCTCTGCTGGAACAGCAGAAGAAAGCTTCTTCTGCTCCGAAACTGGTGGAAATCACCAGACATAGAGATAATATTGACCTGCTTGCATTTAAAAAGGAAATCATTAAAATCCTGGGGGATGAGATGACGTTACTGAAACATGAACTGGTCTTGGAATTGAAAGAGAACATAGAAAGCAGCAGGGAGAAAAAAGAAGAAGTGAAGGAAAAGAAAGAAGAGGTGAAACTTTTCTCATTGCAGGAATTAAGAAGTATCAATCAGAAGTTTCCGTTTAAAGCAATCAGCTGTGAAGATATCAACCGTGATGTATTGTATATAAGGAAGTTCAATGTAAACGGGACTGCAGAGTATTCAATCTGCAAAGGGGAAAATTCAAAGCTGAGAGTGGAAGACCAGCTTGATATCAGTAAAAAAATATATGAGATGGTCAAATGAAAGAAGGAGAAAAAAGATGGCAAGAAAGGAAGACATCAGGAATCTGACACTGATTCTGATGTATCTGACATCCTGGGAAGAGACAGAATACGACGAAAAGTGGCGTCGAAGCTGGAAAGGGTATGATTTTGATGTCATCAACGAACTGGAGGAAGAGGGTATGCTTCATAAGGGAAGCCACAAGTCAAAATCAGTTCACATAAGCAGAAAAGGTGTTGAAAAAGCAAAGCAGCTCTTGGAGATATTAAAGCTTGAGTCTGATGAAGCCTAATGTTTTTGAAGCCGAAATCAGGGGATTCTCAATATATGTAAAAGCAGGTATAATGAACTGAAACAGCATAGAAGTGAGGATCATGAATGAAACAGCCGGATATACTGCAACTGAGTGCTATTTATTTACCTGACGGATTTGCCATTGATGAAATGGCAGAACAGACAGATGGCATAATCAAAACCTGGACAGAAGCATTTGAAACGGACAGATACAGTGCCTTGTTTCATTTCGGATTTCTGAATAATGAAAAATGGTTTTCACCATCGATAGAATTCCTTCACCACATCGCTGAAAAGGTGATCAGTAAACTCTGCAGACTTCCTGATATTGAATTAAACAGAGAAGATTCTATCATAAGCCTGACTTCAGAAGAAATACATCAGCTTTTACAGGAATTACCTTTTGCCATTGGAATGGAATATGTGGATGAAGACTGGCTTATAGCGGTTTCTGAAGCCATATTGAATGTCTTCAGAATGGAAATAAAGAGTTTTGACGGTACTGTCAGCAGATTTTTCATTGAGTACAATTCAAATATCAATGTAGCAGGAAGGGTTTTCTTTCATCTGGTGGAAAACAGAAATGAAGGGTATCCATTTGCATTCATGGCCACTTATTCCACGAAACCAGTCAAGAGCAAGAAAGCGGTTCATACTCCGTTGAAAAATGCGTTGAAGGAATTTGACGGAGATGAAAAGGCATTACTTTCTCTTATTGCAGCAGTGATCAAAGCAGCAGAAAAAAGCGAGTTCATTTCTGATTTGCTTGAAAGCGGAGAACTCTTCTCTCCACTGAAGCTTTCAGCAGAAGAAGCCTATATCGTGTTGAAGGAAATTCCTGTTTATGAAGAAGCTGGAATCATGTGCAGAGTACCTGACTGGTGGCAAAAAAGAAACCATTCACTCAGAATGTCAGTGTCTGTAGGAGAAAAAGAGCCATCGAAGGTAAGCCTGGATGCGATTCTGAAATTTTCACCATCTCTTTATTTGGGGGATGACCTCATCAGAGAAGATGAACTCAAGTCTTTCTTAAGCATGGCGGAAGGGCTGATTCTCTATAAGGGGAAATGGGTGGAAATCAATAAGAAAAAGCTCGAAGCGGTGCTGCAGGCTTTTGAAAAGATACGGGGTGCGTCAGATGAAGAAGGACTGTCACTTTTAGAAGCCATGAGACTTGAACTGAATATGAATAAACTTATGGATACATCGATGGAAGAGCTTGACATATCGGTGACCAACGGAGAATGGTTCAGACGGATGAAAGAAAGTCTTGTGACACCTGAAGGTCCTTTACAGACAGCTATTGAACCGTCGTTCAAAGCGATTTTACGTGTCTACCAGGAAAAAGGATACCAATGGCTCAACAGGATGGCTGATTACAGGTTCGGTGCCTGTCTGGCGGATGACATGGGATTAGGAAAAACGGTACAGGTCATTGCCTTTCTTGAACACCGCAGAATTAAGTACAAAAGCCAGGCACTGTTGATTCTACCTGCTTCTCTCATTGGCAACTGGCAGAAGGAAATAGAAAGATTTGCTCCTTTGATGACATATCAGATTTTACATAAGAGCAGTGTGAAGAGCACAGAAACCATACAGATCAAAGAAGGTGTTTTTCTGTGCATAACCACATATGGTATGGCAGGAAGGTTGGAAGAACTTAAAAACAGACAATGGGACTGGCTGGTGCTGGATGAAGCTCAGGCCATTAAAAATGCCGGTACAAAAAAGTCTAAAGCCATCAAGTCGATTCCGGCGGTAATGAGGATTGCCATGACAGGAACACCGATTGAAAACCGGTTAAGTGATCTGTGGTCGTTGTTTGATTTTCTTAACCGGGGTTTACTTGGTACGCCAAAAGAATTCACAGATTTTACCAGAGACCTTTCTCTGAATGCTTCCGGGTATGCCAGATTACGTAATATGATACAGCCTTTCATTTTAAGAAGATTGAAAACTGATAAAAGCATTATTGCTGATTTACCTGAAAAAATGGAAATGAATGCCTATACAACCTTATCAAAAGAGCAGGTGGCCCTATACAAACAGTTGATTGAGCAGATTTCTGAAAAACTTGATGAAGTAGAAGGGATAGAACGTAAGGGGCTTGTCTTAGCAAGCATCATGAAATTCAAGCAGATCTGCAACCACCCTGACCAATATCTTGGAAGAGAAGAATTCAAACCGGAGCAGAGCGGTAAATTTGAACAGCTCAGAGAAATCTGCGAAACCATTTATGAGAAAAGAGAAAGGGTACTTGTTTTTACTCAGTTCAGAGAAATGACAGAACCTATTGCTGATTTCCTCAAAAGCATATTCTTAAGAGAAGGATTTGTTCTTCATGGAGGCACACCTGTTAAAAAGAGAAGCGACATGGTTACAAGGTTCAATGGGGAACACTATATACCGTATATGGTGCTTTCACTTAAGGCTGGTGGAGTCGGTCTTAACCTGACAGGTGCCAGCCATGTCATCCACTTTGACAGATGGTGGAATCCGGCTGTTGAAAACCAGGCGACAGACCGTGCTTTTCGAATAGGTCAGCAAAAGAATGTCATGGTTCACAAATTTGTCACAAAAGGGACCATTGAAGAGAAAATCGATGAGATTATTGAAGGTAAAAAGCAACTCGCAGGTGACATTCTGAGTACTGGAAACGAGCAGTGGCTCACTGAGTACAGTAATAAAGAACTTCTCGAGATATTCGCGCTGGAGGTGAGATAGATTGAGCTACTATGGTTATAAAAAGTATAAACCGGTAAATACCAAGGAAAAAGCACAGAAATCATTGGCAAAACTCTTAAAGAAGAATCCTGGCATTGAACCTGTCATCATTGAAGGCAGAACACTTTCAAAAAGCTGGTGGGGGAAAGCCTGGAATGTCAATCTTGAAAGCTATGCAGACTATGAAAACCGGATTGAAAGAGGCAAAAGTTATGTCCGTCAGAATGCTGTGCTGAATCTTAAGATAGATAAAGGCAGTGTCTCAGCCATTGTTCAGGGAAGTAAGGCGAAACCATACGATATTGAAATACGAATCGATGCCTTAAGTGATGCGAAGTGGAAGCAGGTCATTACTTTATGCAACCATAGAATCGATTCACTGGAGCAGCTGGTAGAGGGAAAATTTCCTGAAGAGCTGGCGGGGTTGTTCACAGAAAAGAAATATGGGATGTTTCCTTCCCCGGCAGAAATTCATTTTTCCTGTACTTGTCCTGACTTTGCAAGTATGTGTAAACATGTGGCAGCCGTCCTGTATGGAATCGGTGCACGATTTGATAAAGATCCCATGCTTTTTTTCACCCTCAGGAATCTTGACGGGAAGGAACTTATCAGAAAATCAATGGAGAAAAAAGTAGAAAGCATGCTTAAAAATGCAGGAAAGAAAAGTAAGCGGTGCATTGAAGACAAGGATATAGCAGAAATATTCGGTCTTTAGCTGACATAAATTTTTTCTTGCCGAAGTACTGATATGAAGGCTTGACCACCGATTCCAGGTGGTTGCTGTTTTATCTGCAGGAAACAAAATATTTAACAGACAAGCTTCTTATTCCACCAGCCATATGGTTTCTTTTTCCCAGTCAATCTTATACCATCGGTTATTATCATAACCATTGGCTATGAAAACCGTATCTTGGCCGAATGTACATATTGCTTCACTCCAGTAATTGTCAAGCTTGAATAATGTTTCCTTTGTATTGAGATCGATGGCTAGTATGCTTTCCACATTATCCTGATCTCTTACTGAAACAATCAACTTGCTTCCTGATACGGCAAAAGCATTGATTTTAGCATTGTATCGCCAGACTTCCGTTTGTAAAGATCCGTCAGGTTTCATCTTCATGATGACCAACCCGTTGAAGTCAGTCATATAGTAGATCCAGCCGTCAATCATCTGTACCCTGATATTCCACTGATCTTTAATCAGGAATGTAGGGTTGCTCCCGTCTGAATCCATGCGGATGAGATTAAATTCATCTTTTGTGCGAAGATACAGATATCCGTCATCAATGAATATGGTTTGAGCATTTTCTGAAAACACTCCTCTTTCAGTACCGTCAGTACGAATGGCATAGACTCTGTCGTCATCTTTCACAATATAGTAAATCGTATCTTCAGACACACAGATATATCTGCAATTGTCTTCATAGAGTTTCGTTTTCATACTGCCGTCAGTCCGTATCTTATACAGATAATTGTTGTCACTGATATTGCTGAAATAAATCCAGTCACCGATCACATTCAGACAGCAGGCACCATCCTCACTGACCAGCTGCTTATCTTCACCGTTTGATTTCATCTTGTAAAGCGAACGGTTTTCATTGTAATCAGTGAAGTATATCCAGTCCCCCTGTGAAGTAAAAACCCCATACCACCAGTCCCATTCATCAGGTTTCCACATACTGGCATACAGATTACCGCTAATGTTTCCAACCGTATTGATGTCATATGAAGAAACATAATCAGGAGTAAAAGGAATCATGATCTGGAAGCCAGCCTCTTCATACATCCATTTTACTTTTTCCACATAATCTTTCGGATCAATCAGCTTTTCTAAATCGCACTGCAACATGCTGTTCAATGAGTCATTGGCTTCTTTCATCTCTAAAATCAGCAACTCAGCTTTCATGGTATAAACAGCGTCATTGGCAGGATCCAGCACCAGAATCTCTTCTGCTGTCATCATGGCTGCTTTATAGTCTCTGGCCAGATAATACTGTTCAAATTGTGCATGGAGTTCTTCAAGCGTATATGTTTCTTCTGCAGGAATCACTTCGCTTTCCGTGGGGCTTGGTGCTTGACTCTCAGGAGTCATTGAAGGAGCGGGTGCTTCACTCGTCACTATGCAGCCTGAAAGCAGACAAATCGACAGAGCATATAAAAAAACTGACATGGATTTTTTCATTTATTTTCCCTCATTTCATCTAATCAAATACTATTCTGGTAACAGGAATCCTCATCATTCCTTTTCCTGTAAAAATCATACAGCACCTGAATCCAAAGTATGTGATAAATCAGTGTCATAGAACATGATTCTATTTCGAATTCAGGTGATTATGAGATTATTTTATCATTCGCCTCATCCTCTTTCAATCATTTGCAAATAACATATGACTCGTTCACTCATCAATGGTAACAGCTGTAAAAACCTGTCAGACAATGACAGATAAACAACATGATATACAGGATACAATGTAGAAGTATGAAAAAATGTTACCAATGGTAGGAAAATAATATCAATAGATATCATTTTAATATTATTTAACCATTTAGAAAGGGAAGAGATTCTTTTATTAAGCAATGATCAGGTTTTATCTGCTGATAATACTCTGTAGAAATATAGAAAATGTTACCAATGGTAGGGAAAATAATAACAATAGATATCATTTTAGTATTATTTAACCATTTAGAAAGGGAAGAGATTTCTTTGCAAAAAGCAATGATCAGGTTTTACCTGTTGATAATACACTGTAGAAATATAGAAAATGTTACCAATGGTAGGGAAAAAAATAACAATAGATATCATTTAAGAACTATTTATACAATTAAATGGAGAAGAGGAAATAAAAAATGGGATGATTATTTTCTGATGAATAACCAGAATAACAGCGATGAACTGATTTTATTGAAAACCCGGGTATCAATGATAAAAGTTCTTTTGATACTTAACCATATAAACTGTCATTAAAATTCATGGAGTTATAGACAAAGAAAAATCATTAGGATTATGACATAACATTAGGAGAGCCAACTTGACATTGCAAAGAGATTACATACTACGCAACCATCTGTTCAGAAAAGTCTGGTCAGCAGAGAATGCTATGTATCTAAGGAGAACATAGGGTTAAAGACTATACTTATTGCTTTTATCAGGGCATATACTAGGAGAGTTACCTATGCAAATCATGTGGGTGCATGATGGGACAACAAGTTGATGAATGGGTAGATAAATCCTGTCTGTTTAAGTTAGGATAATTAAAATCGTATCTTGGTTAATACCAAATAGAAAAAGAGTTAAATAATACTTTTTTTTATTTACAAAGATCTGCATATGTACGATAATCAAAGTAGGTTATTAAGCATAAAGTCGACATAATCATAGGATTGATATGGATAAGTTCGCTTCAGCAAAAGTGAGAGCACGAAAATACAGAAATCGTAGAATTGGAGAGTTTTTCAAGGAAATTGATTTGTCTGAAAAGCAGTCCACTGGCATTTTAAAAATATTAAAAGAGTTGAAGCAGAGTGGTTCTCCTCTCCCGGAGTTTGAGACAGATGAAGACAGGACCTATTTGATAACCACAATCAGAGTAAGTGATGGATTTAATATTCGTGAAAAAAACTGCTTATTCAAGAAGAAAAATTTCCTTATAATTGGATTGAGCAATAGCTTATGAGAAACGAAAATTGAATGTCAGAATTTTCTGAAATTAAAATTACAGATTAGCAAAGGGGGCGTCAATATGTACAATGATAATAATGATAATGAAGAGTATCAGTTGTTTCTAAATAAAGTTAAAAAGTATCTTGAAACGATGTCTTTAGAAAAAAAAGATGAGTGGATTATTACACAGGCAAAGTTATCAGGAGGAAGTTACTATCAAGATTTTATTGATAGTTTATCAGGGAGTAAGAAAATTCAGTATATGCCGGAAATTAGTAAGATAGAGGATTTTTGCAAGAAGGTTCAATGTGGAGAGATATACTTAGAGTATGAAACACATTATTTGGAGTTTGATGCAAGCGGAAGCTATTATGGAGATTGGGATATACAATATAATGATCCTTTAAATGCAATGTCTTTTTTAAAATGTGTTTTTAGAGGATGTCATGATTTGATTCTTTTGGAAGATTATAAAAGTGCAATCGACATATTGAATGAAATATGCCTTTTAGAATTTGTAATAATGGATTCACCTGATTCTGAGGACTGCTATCAGGAAGACTCAGGATTTACTATTGTAGATGCCTGCGAAAACGGTCTGTTGTATATTGATAGAAACGAAGTTGCAAGAGATTGGTTCTATTCGTTTTATGTAACAAATAAAAACATGGAATGCACGAAACTCGCAAGTGAGTTAATTGAATTAATGAAATCACCGATCTTAGGAAAAACTGTGCCGAGTGATATCTTTAGAAACAGGGAATCAGAAGAACTGCTTTTAAAAATGTTGCAGCTGCTAGAGGATGAAATCAGAAGAAACAACGAAAAGATTGCTTCCTATAAAGAGTGGTCACATGAAGGATATGTATTAAAGAAATTAGTAGAACGTGAAAATAGAATAGTGGATGATTTAAGAGAATTATTAGCAGAAAAAGAAAACGATTAAGGATTTTAAAAATCATTTTTAAATTCTTCATGGAAAAAAATCCATGAACTTATTGAGAGTCTTAGCTATGAGCGCTACATGGATGATCTATTAGAGATAGATGAGATCTGGGAAATTTGCGCTTCGCTGGTAGTCATGATATCTCTTTAAACAACATAGACCCAATATTAAATCGGATCAAGGGGCATACTGCATAAGAATAGAATTAATGCTCTTGATAAAAGAGGTAAAAGACAGTGAACATAAAGTGACTATTCACAGCTGAATCAATAAAAGAGCTTACTCAATTTATATGAGTAGGCTCTTTTTGAAGCTATTGTTTGTTAATCTGAACAGAAAATTCCATTTCCTCTCCGCTGATTTCGAACCCCATATTCTCTTCTATGAAATCGAAGTATCCGTTTGACCCATTGTACTTAATAAATTTGTCAATTGACTCTTTTATTCTTAAAAGGCAGAGTATTGGTTCAACATAGTAATCGCGAAGTTCATCAGGATTAGATAAGTCAATATTTGTTTGGCTAATTATGAGCTTATTTATTTCTTCATTTGTAAACGGGTCGAATGCCATAAGAAGTGCTTTTTCAAGGAGAATATTATGGTCATCACGAAAAGAATCAGTGTTAAAGGTTTGACCTGTGTACCTCTCTTTAATCACAAAGAGAACCAGGGCAATAGCTTCGCGAAGACTGCGGCTATTAGAAGAAGGGTGGATACGATGGATTTTCAATGCATTGCTTTCCAATGGAAACAGCATCATTGTATGTCGTTCTTCTTGACCTGGTTTTATTTTTCCGAATTCTTTCTCCATTTGTGAAAAAATTCTTTCGAATTGGTAATATTGCATGTGGACCTCCTAGTATTTCAGATTTAGTTATTTTACAGCAACTTAAAGAGTGTAGCAAGGAGTTATCCTGAGTAAACCTAAAAAGAGCATGGGATTCATTGATACCGTTTCTTGAACACATCTCGAAACAGACCAGATATCTGAAAAGATTTTTACTGCTGCTGATGGGGCAAACTGGCCAGATACCTTGTAGTATGTCTATATAAAGAAAAAGGCAACGCTCACTTCAATCTGCTCTGATTTTTATCCTTGTTCCGGTAAGATTCTGATCCATAATAGCAATGCAAGAATGCTCATCATTATTTTTAATGATTCCTGAATGAAAGGCTTTCTTTGTCGGTATGCCAGAGTTTAACTCATACCTTGTAATATGAAAGTAAAATAAGCTGGAAATGTTGACTTTAATAGGAAATATAACGTTTTGAAACATTATACGAACAAGGTCTCTATTTAGAATTCAGGTGATTATGAGAATATTTTACCATTCACCTCATTCTCTTTCAATCATCTGAAAGCAACATATGACTCGTTCACTCATCGATGTTAACAGCGGTAAAAACCTGTCAGACAATGACAGATAAACAACCTGATACACAGGAAACAATGTAGAAGTATGAAAAAATGTTACCAATGGTAGGGAAAATAATAACAATAGATATCATTTTAACTTCCTCTTTTCATTTTATGTCTGTTTTAAATAATTAATAAGCGTAGATGACATAAAATTAGAAATGACAGATTGGTGATGGTTGTTGCAGATGAAAGATAAAGTTTACCAGTTTAATAAACATGTGGTAAAATATGTGTATGTAAACGGTTTATAGTTAATCATATAGAATGAAAATTAGGGATTTACATTTAATTTAATCGTTAGGAGCTCGTGTTCATGGGATTATTTGACAAACTTAGACAACCTGTTTTTCTTAAAGCGGAAAGTGATACTGCAGAGTATATTAAGCGATTAAATACTCTATCAGGAAAAACCAGTGGCGATTTGAAAGAGAAAATTGAAAAAGAAATCAAGTTAGCTACATTTGGTGAGATTGGTGAGCAAAATATAGCGTTTGAGCTTAAAAATGCTGGTATACCCATGTACATACTTCATGATATCTACCTTGAGCATAACGATTTATCTGCTCAGATAGACTATATTGTCATCACAAGAAAACTGACATTTATCATTGAATGTAAAAACCTGATTGGTAATATAGAGATAGATAACAATGGAAACTTTATCAGAACATATGAATTCAACAGGAAAAAATATAAGGAGGGGATTTATTCTCCAATTACTCAAAATGAACGACATCTTGAGGTGATAAAGCAGATAAAAAGAGACAATAAAAATTCAATTATCACTAAAATGCTGTTTGATAAAGCATTTTATGATTTTCACAATACTGTAGTAGTTCTTGCTAATCCTAAAACTATTTTATCCGCCAAATTCGCTAAAAAAGAAATAAAGAATCAGGTGATACGGGCTGACCAGCTGATTAACTATATTAAAAGAAAAATCAGTGAATCAAGAGAATCATCACTTAATGACAAGGATATGCTAGATAAAGCTGAAAAATTCCTTAAGTTACATATACCAAATAAAACTGACTATGCCAAGAAGTATGAAGAAATAGTCAGCAGTATGGAAACTGATGTAATTGAAGAAAAAAAAGAAAAGCAAGTTTTTAATGAAGAAAAAGCTAAGATTGTTAAATCTGAAAAAGAAAAAGCACTACCCAATAAAACAAAGGAAGAGTTGATTATTAAACTGAAAGCCTACCGACTGCAAAAGTGCAGAGAAGAACAGATTAAACCTTACTATATTTTCAATGATAAGCAGATGGAAGAGCTGATTCAAAAGAATCCATCAACAAAAGAAGAATTGATGAATGTTACTGGATTCGGTGCAGTGAAAGTAGAGAAGTATGGTGAAATGATTATTTCGATTTTAAAAGGTGAGTAATCAGAACATAGTCATATACATTCGGGGGTTTGATGGCAGGGGTAATTGCAAAATTTATTGAGAGAAGACAGGCAGTAAAAAAAGAGCAGACAGAGTTCTGCAATGAATTGCTGACTAAAATTTCACTATCAAAAGAAGAGTATAGGAAATTTTTTGTTGATGAAAAGAAATGTATTGAATCACATTTAATAGAATCCTGGAAAGAAAAATGGATTGAGTTATATAACAAATCAACTCAAATTGATATGTATGATATAAGGAAATCTTCACTTAAGAAAAAGACTGAAGAAGATGCAAAAGCTTATGTCAAATTTATAAATAATACAAACACTGATGTATACAACCATAATAATATAGCTACATCATTTCTTATTGAACAGGTTAAAGGATTTCTAAATCCGGTAGAACAGAAAAAATTAGATTACCAGCAATTAAGCTGCATTGTAAAAGAAGCAGACACTCAACTTGTCATAGCCGGCGCAGGTACCGGAAAAACAACTACTATTGTCGGGAAAATCAAATATCTGCTAAAAACAGAAAAATGTAAATCTGAAGAAATTCTGGTTCTTTCCTATACAAACGCATCCGCTACAGAGATGTGTGAACGAATCAACAAAGAAACAGGGTGCGAAATCGATGCGATGACATTTCATAAACTTGGAATGAATATTATAACGGTTGTTAATAATTGCAAACCTAATATATCTAGTGTCACTATTAAATCAATAGTGAGTGAGTCACTTAATAAGTGGATGAGTGATCCTGTATATTTAAAGAAACTTGTGAACTACTTGTTCTTTAATAAATCAAAAGCAAAAACTGAATTTGATTTTAAAACACAAAGTGAATATGAGCAATATTTAAAAGTTAACCAACCTGTCACTTTTAAAAATGAGGCAGTGAAAAGTTATGCTGAAATGGACATAGCCAATTTCTTGTATAAGAATGGAATTGACTATAAATATGAAGAACCATATAAAGTAAACACTTCCACTTCTCAGTATGGGAGATATTTACCTGATTTCTATTTGCCAGACAGTGAAACCTATATTGAATTCTTTGCGTTGGACAGAAAAGGCAATGTTCCTTTATTTTTTAAGGGAAAAGGAAATACTTCAGCAGCAGACTGCTATAAAAATGCTTTGGAATGGAAGAAAAAGTTGCACTCTCAATATGGGACTAAAATGATTGAGCTTTACTATTATGATAAACAAGAGGGAAATCTGCTAAAGAAACTGGAGAATTACCTGAAAGAGGAGAATATTGCTTTTTCTCTGAAAACCGATCTTGAGCTATGGGATGAAATAGTTAAAGCTGAAGGTAATACACTGGATGGTTTAACTGAGCTTCTTTCGACAATAATCAGCTTGATTAAAAATAATAATTATACATTTGAACATGTTTTTAAATTAAACACTGAAGCTAATGTGGCTGACAGAGCCAATAATTTTGAAATATTGTCACTATGTGAACCATTATTCAATGATTATTGCAATTACCTTAAAGCAAATCAGGAAATTGATTTTGACGATATGATTAATATGGCTTCAGAATATATAATACAAAACAAATTTATTCATTCATATAAATATGTTCTGGTAGATGAATACCAGGATATTTCAAAATCACGATATAAGCTTTTAAAAAACATGAGGGATCAGAAATACTACAAACTGTTTTGTGTAGGGGATGACTGGCAAAGTATTTACCGTTTTGCAGGTAGTGATGTAAGCTATATTCTTGACTTTGATAAATACTGGGGCTTTTCTGAGAAAAGCAAAATAGAGACAACTTACCGGTTTTCAAAAAAATTGATTGATATAAGCAGCCATTTTGTTATGAAAAATCCAAGGCAAATCAAGAAAGAACTTCGTACACCTTGCAAGGAAAGTGGTTTTCCCATCGCTTTTATAGAAGGGTATGCTCAAAAGAATGCAGTTGATTTCATGGCTGAAAAACTAAAAGACATTCCTAAGAACAGCAGCATCTATTTTATTGGGCGATATGCTCATGACATTAAAATGGTTGAAGAAAGTCAATTTAGGTGTCAATATAGTACAACCATGAAAAAAACATTAATCAGCTATCCACAAAGAAAAGATCTTAAAATTGAGTTTATTACCGCTCATAGATCAAAAGGGCTGCAGGCTGATTATGTAATCATCTTGAATAACTTGAAAAATGGAATGGGTTTTCCAAGTAAGATTCAAGATGACAGCGTCCTACAATTACTACTTGAGGGAAGTGATACTTATGAATATGCTGAAGAAAGAAGATTATTTTATGTGGCTATGACCAGAGCTAAGAAAAAAGTATGGTTACTTATTCAAAAAGACAATGAATCTGAATTTGTTCAGGAATTATTAAATTCTTATGGTGATGAAATAAAGAAAGAGAAATTCACCTGTCCCCAATGTGGAGGAGTTCTTATAAAAAAGAGTGGCAAATATGGAGATTTCTATGGTTGCACGAACTATAAAGTTAAAGGGTGTAAATAAACGAGGAATATAAATAACAAAAATTAATAATTTAATTAAAGTACCTTTTTTGGTACAGTGCTTATATTACAATATAATTATCAATGAAAAATTTGTTAGTTCTAAATTTTGAAATATAAAAAGGGGGAACCATTAATGTGTTTTGAAGAGTTAAAAAAGTTAGAACATTTCCAGTACCATCCCGAGTTAATTCCTTTCATAGGACAAGAATTTTCCAAATATAAAATTTTGTTTATCGGAGAAAGTCATTATCTACCAAAAGCGACAAAACTTAATATTGGGAAATTTTCTGATTGGTATACAAGTAAAACTTCTGATGATTTTTCAAAAGATGATAAATCATATTTTTCTACGAGAAATGTTGTCAATAATTATATTTCAGATGACAGATCAAAAGCGCACACAATGTTTTCTCGTCCAGCAAAAGTGTTTTGCGACTTACTAAGCAAGAAAAATATTAACATTGACAACTCACAAGTTTATAAATATTTTGCATTTTATAATTATTATCAAAGACCAGAGATTACATTTGGGCATAGTTTCAATGTAAGTGAAGATTTGAATGATAGCGAGTATGCAAAGAATATTTCTAACCAGATTTTTGATATATTAAAACCTTCAGTGACTATTTTCCTGTCTAAAAAAGCTTATTATGATTATGGCAATAGAATGAACTGGAAATTTAATTGTAAAATCGAAGGAGTTGCACATCCAACATGTTCATGGTGGAATAGAAAAACTAATGATGGGAAATGTGGGAAATGCGAATTAGAAAGAATTCTTAGTGAGGAAGTAGAATTGAAATCATCTTGAGTGTAAATTAAGTAACATGTAAATTACAATATATTGCGGTTTATTTTTAGTATAAGAAACACAAGTGCTAAAAATATAATATAAAAATTTTAGGAGTGCGCCAGTTCGGTGCGTAGAATATAGTCGGGTGGAAGTCCCGACCTGATAAAGTTTAGCAAACAGTCAGTATCAAGCCTTG
>JAFGUQ010000181.1 GCA_016938455.1 Clostridia bacterium | reverse complement strand
TCGACTATTAATCACATAAAATATTGATATGTAGATAAATAAAATATATAATTATCAAAAAGTGGAGTGAACATGTTTGAACAATTATGCAAAACTTTAGATAAAGATTCAATGATAAAGGCAAAAAACAGACTGGACAGCTTGTCAAAACCGTTGGAAAGTCTGGGATGGCTTGAGCATGTCATCATTAGATTATGTGGCATTTATCATACTGATTCTCCAGATATCATGAAAAAAGTCATGGTGATCATGTGTGCTGATAATGGTGTGGTGGAAGAAGGTGTCAGTCAGGTCGGCCAGGAAGTCACCTCAATTGTTGCTGAGAATTTCACCAGAAACATCACAGCCATCAATCACTTCACCAATTATATGAAACAGGATATTCATATCGTTGATATCGGCATGAGTTCTGACAGTGAAAATCTGAACATTCATAACCATAAAATCATGAACGGCACTTGTAACATGGTAAAAGGTCCCGCAATGACAAAAAAGCAGGCTTTAGATGCAATTAACATCGGTATTGATATTGTCAAAGAAATGAAGTCAAAAGGATATAAGCTTATCGGCACTGGTGAAATGGGAATCGGGAATACAACTACAAGTACAGCCATATTGCATGTTTTTACCGGTTATGATCTTGATCTGATAACTGGTAAAGGTGCTGGATTATCTGGTGAAGGGCTGGAAAAGAAAAAAAATGCAATTATGAAAGCCTGTCAGATCAATCTTCCTGATAAAAATGATCCTATCGATGTCTTATCTAAAGTAGGAGGTCTTGATATAGCAGGCATGTGTGGTCTTTTCATAGGAGGAGCCATATATGGAATACCAGTGGTCATAGATGGGTTCATCTCATCGGTAGCAGCTCTAGTGGCTTCAAGAATTTGTCCAAACTGTATTGAATTCATGATACAATCACATGGTAGCCATGAGCCCGGAACAAAGTATGTATTTGAACAGCTTGGAATGGAACCGGTGCTTAATATGAAGATGAGATTAGGAGAGGGAACAGGAGCATCAATGATAATGGGAATCATTGATCTTGCTTTTTATACTTATTATCATATGGGAACTTTCAAAGACGCAAATGTCGAACAATATAAAAAACATGAGTAGGTGAAGAATGAAATTAGTTTTAAAAAATGTCGCAAAGAAAAAATCAGTGCTACAGGTGATATCCTCATTGGATGTTGATTTCAATGCTCCTTGCGGCGGCAACAGGAAATGCGGAAAATGTCTGATCAAAGTGTTGACTGAAATAGAAGAACCTTCAAAGGACGAAATCAAAGTACTTGGAAAGAATCATGAAAAAGGGTACAGGCTTGCCTGTTTTATTAAACCGGTTGAAAATATGGAGATTGAGATTCCTGAAAAAGTAAGTAAAGAGAAGGTAATGATCTCAGCTGATACAGTCATTAAAAACATTGATCCTGAATTGACTGTTTATAGCAAGAATATTGAAAAAGCTCATTTGAGGAATCAGTTTTCAGATATTGACAGTATTAAAGAGCCATTCAATATCAACAATCTTGAGCTTGTAAAATCGGTCAGCCAGATTATCAGAGAAACTGATTACCATCCGACAGTCATCAAACTTAACAACGAAATGGTGGGTATCAGCAGTCAAAAGTATAACGACTATTATGGAATTGCCATTGATATAGGCACGACTACAGTCGCTTCCTACTTATTCAATTTAAAAACCGGTAAAAGAATCGATATTGTTTCAGGATTGAATTCACAGAAAAAATATGGTGCTGATGTCATTTCACGTATTGAGTTTGCTTCCAGCGATGAAGGATTAGCCGAAATACAAAAATCGATTATTTCACAGATTAATCAGATGATTATTACCTTATGTACAAGGAATTCAATCCGAGCTGATGAAATTTTTTATATTACAGTTGCCGGCAATACTACGATGATTCATCTTTTCATGAAAATCAGTCCTGTTAATATCGGAAAAGCACCATTCATTCCTGTAACTACAGCTCTTCACCGAATCAAAGCATCAGAAATCGGATTGAAAATCAATGAAAATGGTTATATTGCTGTCTTGCCAAGTGTAGCAAGCTATATAGGATCCGACATCACTGCCGGTGTTTTAGCCACTAATATGCTGCACAAAAACAAAATTTCATTACTTCTTGATATAGGGACCAATGGAGAAATCGTGCTTGGCAATAAAAAGAAAATGATTGCCTGTTCAACTGCTGCAGGACCGGCTTTTGAAGGAGCGAATATACGTTTCGGCACCGGAGGTATATCTGGCGCAATTGATGACTTTAAAATTATCGGCAATGAAGTTGTCTTTACAACCATTGACAGTCAGCCTCCTATAGGGATCTGCGGTTCTGGTATTATTACCATTGTCTCTCAGCTGCTGGAACATGACATTATTGATGAAACGGGTCGTTTTTATGATGAAGACGAATTGAATGCAGACGAAAAACTGAAAGAAAGACTGGTTGAGTTTGAAAATATGACTGCTTTCCATATTACAGATGGTATTTATATCACTCAAAAAGATATCAGGGAGATACAGAATGCTAAAGCTTCATTTGCTGCAGGTGTGATAACACTGATCAACCGATATGGTATTACTAATGACCAGATTGATTATCTTTATCTTGCCGGCGGGTTTGGTAACTACATAGACATTCAAAGTGCCATTAAAATTGGACTTTTCCCTAAACAGTTGAAAAAGAAGGTCATTCCATCAGGGAATACTGCTGGAACTGGAGCAATACTTTGCCTGCTTTCATCAGATAAAATGAGGAAGATAAATAAAATCAGCAAGGAGATTGAATATATTGAGCTGAGTTCTGATCCGACGTTCACAGATCAATATATTGAATGTATGATGTTCGAATGAAAAATCAGATAAGAAAAGATTTTCTTGAAAAAAGAAAAGCACTTGATAAATCATTTGTGTATAACAGTAAAAAAAGTGTGTATAATGTGATTAGCAAGAGTTTCATAATAAAACACAATATTTTCATGAGTTATATTACCCATGACAATGAACTGGACCTTGAGATGTTTAATAAAAACACTAAAAATGTCTATATACCGGTCATAGATGAAAATGATCGGATAATCCCTTCAAGATTAGGCCAGCTTGTTCTCGGAAAATATGACATCTATATTCCGAAAACTGATAATTTCATAAATAAGAATAAAATTGACATTTTTCTGATTCCAGGTATTGTCTATGATTTTTCGGGTAATAGAATAGGGTATGGAAAAGCATATTATGATACATTACTTGAAGGTACTCATGGTATAAAAATAGGCTGCTGCTATGAATGGCAGATTACTGATAAAATTGTCAGTGAAAGTCATGATATAAAAATGGATTATCTGCTGACGGAAAAGAGACTGATAAAATGCTCTACAACAATATAACTGAAACTATCGGAAATACACCGCTTTTGAAGCTTAACAACTTGAAAGAATTTCTGAAGTTAGATAACGATATCTATGCCAAACTTGAATATTTCAATCCGGGCTCTTCTGTTAAAGACCGTCCGGCATTTAATATGATTTCAAATTCACAATTGAAAAACGGCGGAACAGTCATTGAAGCGACAAGCGGAAATACCGGAATAGGTCTTGCCATCGCCTGTCAGAAATTCGGTTATCATATCATCATCACCATGCCCGAAAACTTAAGCGAAGAAAGAAAGCAGATTCTCCGTGCGTTAGGAGCTTTGCTGATATTGACTCCGAAAGAAGAGGGAATAGCAGGAGCTATCAAAAAAGCGAAATACATTAAAGAAACCACTGAAAACTCATTTTATGCCAGTCAATTCACCAATCAGAATAACTACATGGCGCATTACAATAACACAGCTCCGGAAATTTACAGGGATTTAGATGGGAAGATAGACTTTTTTGTCAGTGGAGTAGGTTCTGGGGGAACCATCACCGGATGCGGTAAGTTTTTCAAAGAAAAAGACGGGAATATTAAGATTATCGCGGTAGAACCGTTTGAATCTTCAGTCATTTCCGGACTGGAAAAAGGGAAACACGGTATACAGGGAATAGGAGCAGGGTTTATACCTGATATTCTTGATATAAGCCTTATTGATGACATCATTCGCGTGAAAACGGAAGACGCTTTCTCTCATGCACAGTTACTGTCAAAACATGAAGGATTAATTGTCGGATTATCTTCAGGCGCTGCGTTTAAAGCTGCTCTTGAATTAAATAGAATTCACAAGAACAAGAATATTGTTATCATACTTCCTGATACAGGAGAAAGGTATATATCGGCAGGTATATATGAAGGTGCCTAAAATGGTCGGTTTGTTAACCAGATTCAAAGAGGATATGAAAGCCTATAAAAGTGTGGATCCAGCAGCAAGAAACTATCTTGAAATATTTTTGTGCTATCCGGGTTTTCATGCGGTCATGTGGCACCGGTATAATCATTTTCTCTCGAAGAAGTTAAAACTGAAACTTCTGGCAAGATTTTCTTCACAGCTTGTCCGTTTCTTTACAGGAATAGAAATCCATCCCGGGGCAACCATAGGAAGACGTCTGGTCATAGACCATGGAATGGGGGTTGTGATCGGTGAAACATCTATCATGGGAGATGATTGCATCATGTATCACGGAACAACTCTGGGAGGCAAAGGAACTGAATTAGGAAAAAGACATCCGACAGTCGGGAATAATGTGATTATTTATGCAGGTGCGAAAATATTAGGAAATATCACTATCGGTGACAATGTGGTCATCGGTGCCGATTCTCTTGTTTTAAAAGATTTACCAAGTGATTGCATCGCTGTAGGATGCCCGGTTAAAATTGTCACCCAATTGTAAGGGCAGTGGCTATCATATAACCTATATAACTTAATAATAGAGTGATTCCGAGAAGTCTCGGATATTTTTTCTTGGCTAAAAATGTTCCGGCTACTATAATCAAAGTAATTCCAAGAATGACAGGTAAATGAAATGTCAGGATTTCCCTGGTCAATACAATCGGCTTGATTATCGCGGAAGTTCCGAGAACAAGGGTTAGATTTAAAATATTAGCACCGAAAATATTTCCGATGGAAATCGCGGATACTTTTTTTCTGATAGCAGTAATACTGGTCATCAATTCAGGTAAACTTGTTCCTAAAGCAGTCATTGTGACTCCTATGATAATGGAAGGTACATTGAGTGCATATGCAATTTTTAACCCGTATACAACCATTAAACGAGCTCCTGCAATGGTAAAAGCAAGACCGATGATGAAAAGCGCTGTGCTCTTTATAATATTTTTACGGCTCACATCAACAGTGGTGTCTTTTTCTGTGATTTTACGATGGGCCTTTGCTTCCGAATAATTGTAATATATGAAAAGTCCAGTCATAGCCAAAAGAACGATTCCCAGACCTCTTGTAATGAATCCTGTAAAATACCCGACTGCTAGAATCATTATCAAGGTCAGTGAGACAGATAATGATTTTATTTTCAGCGGTTTCTTGTTATACAAATTAGGAGTTGAAAAAATAATGGCAGTTCCCAGAATCAAAGCTGTATTACAGGCGACACTTCCGGCAGCATTGCCAAGTGCCATGCTTGTATCTCCATTTAGTGCAGAGCCGGTTGATACCAGCAGTTCAGGAAGTGTAGTGCAGATGCTTACTAATGTGGCGCCTATGATCAAATCGGGAATTCGAAGCACTTTTGCAATCCAGATGGTCGAATCGACAAACCAGTCACTTCCGATGATAATAAGGACAAGGCCTAATATGAATAGTAAAAACAATACAACAACTGGCATTATTAATTCACCTTTCTTGTTAAAAAAACAGAGTCACCAAAGGATGATCCTTCAATGACATCAGCTACTTTTCCACATTTCACTTTAAGTAAAAAGAATATTTTCC
>JAFGUQ010000180.1 GCA_016938455.1 Clostridia bacterium | reverse complement strand
TTATACAAGCTTTAAAAAGATGCTGACAAGGTTCGGGTCAAACTGCTTTCCACTGTTCTTTTTAATCTCTAGTTTGGCAATTTCCTTATTTAGTGCTGTTCGATATGGTCGGTTAGCTGTCATGGCATCATAAGTATCAGCAATGGCGACGATTCTTGACATTAACGGAATTTCTTCATTTTTCAGCGCTTTAGGATAACCTTTTCCATCCCATCTCTCATGATGGTGTAAAATTCCACTGGCAATCGGTTTCAGATTTTCTACTGTCGATGCAATCCGGTATCCCACCTCACTATGTCTTTTTATTTCTTCATACTCTGTAGCTGACAAAGATTCCGGTTTATTTAAAATATTATCTGCAATGGCAATTTTCCCAATGTCATGAAGATTGGCAAGGAGTGATACCTTCACTTTGAAATCATGGTCGCATTTTAATTTGTCACACATCATCATACTGTATTTTGTAACCCTTTCAGAGTGTTCTTCTGTTTCATTCGTTTTTTCCCTTAGAGTCTGTGTCAGCAGATTAAGCGCTTCGCTTTTATTACTGTGATTATCCTTCGTTTTTTCAATGTTCATGTTTTTTTCACAGGTAAGGATGATTTCTCCACTGGAAGCCGCTGTGTTTATCAATGCATGGCCATAAGACATGCTGACTCCCTTAAAATCAAATAAACGGTTGCTTATTTCAGTGTTGAGTTGAGAAATCACCTGATTCAGAATCTCAATATCCTTATTGTGCAATATAAAAGCGAATAATCCGCCATTGAAATGAAATGCTTCATTGATTAAAGAATTCCTGCCAATCAGAGCACTGCATTTTTCAATGATTCCGTCTCCTGTCTTATACCCATAAGCCTGATTGACCACTGCGAGCCCGTTGATATCACAGATCACCGCAATCCCTTCTACCTTGTTTATCATCATGGTTTCTATTGATTCAATAAAACAGAATTTATTTTTAAGATTGGTTAACTGGTCTTCATTATTATATTTCAAGTTTGACATGGTCAATACATCGCTGATCTGCCTCAGATAGATGATGCAGTCCTGTGAATGTTTATTAAAATCTGGAATAACAACAAGTGTGTATAATTTTGTATCAGTCAATGTATCAAGTTCGATTGCTATCGTCTTTTCCTGATTGCTTTTTCTGCAGCTGGAAATCGCCCGTTCAACTCTCTGCCATCTTGATTTTATTCGAAAGACATCTTCCAGATCCATTCCCAGAAGGTCTTTTTTTTCAATGTTGGCAATTGCCGCACTGTTGTATTCTGTGATGACATCATTCTCATCAATTCTGATGACAATATCATTGGATAAATCAAATATTTTTTCAAGAAGGTGCCTTTCCTTTTCAGCCTGAATTCTTTTTTCATCCACATCATAAAATAATGCTTTTAAGGGATTTCTAAGTGAACTGTATAACATGGAATAGCAAAGAATGAGATATGCCAGTATGGTGGTCTCATTGAAAAACATTGATAAGTCAAAGTATTCAAACGATTGCTGATAAACAAATTCAGAAGGAATGATCATATAGAACAATTGAATGACTGAGAAAAGTATCATTGAAAAGAACAACCCCTTGTATGCGTTTTCCTCTATTTTGTCTCTGTATTTTCTGACATAATATATGTTAATAAGGTAGATGATAAAAATATAAACATCAAAAAGGATGATTGTCAAATGATACATTTTATCAGGCTGATATAGCAGAATTGAATTATCCGGATTCAGTAGGAAGAATGAAAACAATACAAGCATCGCCAAATTAAAACCGAAGGCAACCAGTTTATTGATTTTCCATTTATAAATAAATGAAAGTAAAATAACGGTTGATAAGTAAATGTTGGTAAATATACGTAACCTGACCATCATCTCTTCAGGAGTGTGTACCAGATTCCCGACAAGTTCCACTCCGGGTGAAACAAACATCATGATCGCATTGAGCACTGATATCGTGCAGAAACTCAGTCCAATCACCTTAAATATATTATCCCCTGTATTATCGGCAATCACATAGGTAATAATGAAAATTGTTCCTGTGAGAATGGTTATGATAAGATGAGTAAGAACTGCTGTGTATCTTGAATCTACAGCATTGATCGCAGTTAGAAGAACGATAATCACTACAGCAATTACAAAAATCAATAATGAGTTTTTATCAGTACTTCGTATGTTCTCAATTATTCTTTTCATAAAATATATCCCTGGGAAAATTATATCACATTTCCAATGAAGAATATAGTGACATTATCTTTCTTTACATTGACATTTTATTTTACATATCGTAATATTATAATATGTTAATTTATTAACAAGGAGGAATAAATATGGACACCGAAAGAGCCATTATAGAAAGAAATGCAGATATTTTCAAAGCCCTGTCAAATCCTGTCAGGTTATGTATTGTCAAAGGATTATTAAGCACCAGAGGCTGTACTGTCACGCATATGCAGTCATGCATAGATTCATCACAGTCAACATTGTCTCAGCATGTTGGAAAATTGAAATCGCTGGGTATAATAAAAGGTGAACGAATTGGAAAAGAAATAATTTATAAGGTATCTAATGAGGAAGTCATTAAAATCATTAATATTTTATTTGAATAACGGAGGAACGAATGAATAAAAAAGTACTCATCATCGGCGGAGTTGCCGGTGGAGCAAGCACTGCTGCAAGATTAAGAAGACTTGATGAAAAAGCTCAGATCATCATTTTGGAAAAAGGACCTTATGTATCATTTGCAAATTGTGGTCTACCCTATCACATCGGACAAATCATTGAAGATCGTGATGAGCTGATATTACAGACACCAGAGAGTTTTAAAAACAGATTCAATATCGAAGTCAGGGTCAATAATGAAGTCACCAAAATAAATAAAGAGGAAAAAAAGGTGACCATCACTAATCATGAAACCAATGAAGTTTATGAAGAGGATTATGACACACTGGTCATTTCAACTGGGTCAATACCATTGAAACCACCTATTCCAGGTATTAACAGTGAAGGAATTTTTTCATTGTGGACCATTCCTGATATGGATAAAATAATCTCATATGTAAAAAAAGTGAATCCTAAAACAGCTGCTATCATAGGTGGAGGTTTCATCGGATTGGAAATGGCTGAAAATCTTGAAAAACTTGGCATTGCCATCACAATCGTTGAAATGGCTAATCAGGTCATGGCTCCACTGGATTATGATATGGCTCAGATTATTCATCGTCATCTGGTTGCTAAAAAAGTGACATTAAAACTGAATGATGGTGTGAAATCATTCGAAAGAGAGTCTGGGAAGACATTGATTACACTGCAGAGCGGACAGACTGTGTCAACTGACATGGTCATTCTTTCCATTGGTATCAGACCAAATTCCATGATTGTAAAAGAAGCTTCACTAGAGCTAAATGCCCGTGGCGGAGTCAAGGTTAATGAATTTCTTGAAACAAGCGACCAAAGCATTTATGCTGTTGGCGATGTGATTGAAGTGGACCACTTAATCAGCCATGAAAAAACAATGATTCCACTTGCCGGTCCAGCTAACAAACAGGGTCGAATCTGTGCAAATAACATCATGGGTAAAAAAGAAAAGTATGCAGGTTCAATGGGTTCTTCTGTCGCTAAAGTATTTGACATGACTGTAGCTGCCACCGGATTAAATGAAAAGCAGCTGAATCAATCCGGGAAATTCCTGAACAGTGATTATCGTGTGACCATTGTACACCCGGGAAGTCATGCTGGTTATTATCCAGGTGCCTTCCCCATGACTTTAAAGGTAATATTTGATCTTGACGGCAAAGTGCTGGGAGCTCAAGCTGTAGGTTATGAGGGAATTGATAAGAGAATTGATGTCATTGCCACAGTACTGAAATTCAACGGGACTGTTTATGATATGAAAGAGCTTGAACTGACTTATGCGCCTCCTTACTCTTCTGCTAAAGATCCTGTGAACATGGCTGGTTTCTCAGCAGAGAATATACTGAATAAAAGCATGGACAACATTCTATTTAATGAACTGGCTTCTTTAGATATGAACGATACCGTTATTCTTGATGCCAGAACTCCATATGAAGTCAGTCTTGGAAAAATTGAAGGTTCATATAATATTCCAGTGGATGAATTAAGAGAAAGAATCAGTGAGCTTGATCCCTCAAAATTAATAGTCGTTTATTGTGCAGTTGGATTCAGAGCATATCTTGCTACCAGAATCCTGATGTTAAACGGTTTTTCACGAGTCAGGAATCTCGCTGGCGGGTATACTACCTACAGTGTTGTTTCTGCAGATTACAATGTTACCATGGAAGAATGTGCGATATGTGAAGAAGATGAAAACTGTGATGTCCATTCTCTTAATGCATGTGGCCTGGCCTGTCCTCAGCCACTGGAACTTGTTTATGGTAAAATAAATGAGCTCAAAGAGGGAGATATTCTCGAAATAAGAGCAACTGATCCAGGATTTTCAAAGGATATTGAAGTATGGTGCGGCCAATCATGTCATACCTACCTGAAGAGTGAAAAACTTGATGACAGTTTTGTCGTCAGAATAAAAAAAGGCTCTCCCCTTAAGTAAATAGCCAAATCAGGAAAAGAGCATACCGCTCTTTTCTTTTTTTGTATTTTTTTAAAGTTGTTTATATTATATAACTAAATGTGTTATAATGTTTTAAGTTAATCTGGAGGTTGATATGAAATATTCTAAGCAAATGTTCAAAAAATTCATCTCATATTATAAACCACATAAAAAGCTTTTCATACTGGATATGAGCAGTGCCTTCATCATGGCACTGATTGATCTGGTTTTTCCGATGTTTACAAGAAAATTTCTTAATGACATCATACCCTCCGGCGCCATGAGAACGATGATTATATTCGGCGGGTCACTGCTTTTGCTCTATATTATTCATGCGGGATTGAATTTCATTGTTAATTACTGGGGACATGTTGTAGGAACGAGAATGGAGTATGATATGAGAAAAGATCTGTTTTCTCATTTGCAGCTTCTCTCTTTCAGTTTTTATGACGCTAACAGAACCGGGAAAATCATGTCTCGTATGATTAATGACCTTAGAGAAATTTCGGAACTCGCTCACCATGGACCTGAGGATATCTTTCTATCTGTCATCATGCTTGTCGGAGCTTCGATTCTGCTTGCTTTCATCGAATGGAGGCTGGCATTGGTCCTGATTATTCTCGGAATATTCATGTTCATATTCGCCATAAAAAAACGGGCTTCCATGTCCAATGCATTTAAAGAGGTAAAAGAAAAAATTGCTGTTGTGAATGCCGATCTTGAAAACAGTATTTCCGGAATCAGGGTAGCGCAGTCATTCACTAACGAAGAATATGAGAAAAGCAAGTTTGATCAGGGTAACACACTATTTAAAAATGCCACATCAACCGCCTATAAGAAAATGTCAGAATTCATTACAGGTGTAGGATTCATCTCTAACTTCATGAATCTCGCTGTATTGATCTACGGTGGTTATCTTGTCTATGCAGGAAACATAACCATTGCTGATTTGCTTGCTTTTTTGTTATACATCGGTCTGATTCTGACGCCTATCAGAAGACTTACAGGTTTCATACAGCAGTTTGAATCTGGAATGACAGGATTTGCCCGATTTTATGAGATTCTTGAAACTAATCCTGAAATCACCGATGATGAGGATGCCATCGACATCACTGATGTGAAGGGTAATGTCATTTTTGATCATGTGACTTTTTCATATGATAATAAAGAACATATTTTAAAAGAGCTGTCTCTTGAAATCAGGCCTGGAGAAACAGTAGCCATTGCCGGTCCTTCCGGCGGCGGTAAAACGACATTATGCAATTTGATTCCTCGTTTTTACAGTGTCGATCAAGGTAAGATTTACATTGATGGACATGACATTGAAAAAATCACACTGAAATCATTGCGATATAATATAGGTATTGTCCAACAGGATGTGTTCCTGTTTGCAGGAACGATTGGTGACAATATTCTTTACGGGAAACCGGAAGCTTCATACGAAGATTTAGTGACTGCTTCTAAAAAAGCTCAGATACATGAGTTTATCATGTCATTGCCTGAAAAATACAACACCTATGTTGGAGAACGTGGGATCAGGTTGTCAGGAGGTCAGAAACAGCGGGTTTCCATTGCCCGTGCTTTCTTGAAGAACCCGCCGATTCTCATTCTTGATGAAGCCACCAGTTCACTGGACAATAAGACAGAGAAAGAAATACAGGCTGCACTGGACACATTGGCTGTAGGAAGAACAACATTGATTATCGCTCATCGATTATCGACCATTCAAAATGCCGACCGTATTCTGGTAGTCACACAAAAAGGAATTGAAGAGCAGGGAACCCATCAGGAGCTGATAGAATTAAACGGAATTTATGCTCATCTGCATAAAGAATCATGTTAATGGTTTTTGAGGTTTTTTCTTCGATGTCAATGTCTGTATGGGACAGAATCCGCACCATACTCTTGGTTTGAAGATAATTCCAAGTACCGATCCGACTACAACAGAGGTCAACATCATAGAGTAGATTCTATACCCGAAATGAATGACAAATGCAGGCAGATTCACCGAAATAAGCTGAGGAAGTCTGAATGGAACTATGAAAGCAATGAAAAATCTAAGATAATTCATTGGATACATTCTACCTATGGCAACCATCACAGTGGAATAGATGATGAATAAAATATTGACTGAAAAATAGTATACGGCTATCTGTCTTGCGGTTTCTCCTGTCAGCCACTTCGGTGGTTTCAGTTTAAAGGATATTTTACTTATGACCACACTTAAGAATCCCGATCTTGGGCAGAAATACCGGCACCATATCCGGTCTTTATATTTCAGAAAGAGAATAAAAGGATAAATAAAACAGAATAATCCCAGTATTGAAAATGAAATGTTAATGATTCCTGCTGCAAAAAAAAGAAAGGTGATATAAAATATTCTGTTTTTAAGTTTAGTTTCTTTCACTTTACTCCTTCTGATGTACCTCATATAAAATAATGGTAAATATCGACCCTTCACCCGTTACACTTTTCACAGTTAATTTCCCACCCAGATGTTCTATATTCTGTTTCGCAATGTATAACCCCAATCCCTCATTTTGGACGCTTTTATCGTCAACTTTATAGTAAGCATCAAAAATTCTTTCATGTTGATCACCAGGTATACCTATTCCAGTATCTTGGATTTCTATCATTGAATAATCCTTGCTCACATTGGCTGTCATTACTATTTTACCCATATTTGAAGTATAAGTATAGGCATTACTCAATATATTATAGACTGCCTGCTTGAGCAGGTATTTATCAGTTCGTATATGTGAGTTCCCAAAATAGCGCAATTCAATATCAATGTTTTTATATGACATTGCAGTGGAAAGACCACTGATGATCTGCTTCAGTTCACTTTTTAAATCAATAGTGATGATGTCTATATTGATGCTTTGTTCTTCAACATCAATGAGATGGCTCATGTTTTTTATGATGCTCTCCATATTTTCAATCTGATTGTCCATTATTTCAAGACGTGTTTGATCAAGAGTGAAAACATGACTTCTGATTCCTTCTACCGTTGATTTTAAAATCATCAAAGGTGTTCTTGTTTGATGAACCAGTGCATCAATCTTCTCTTTTCTTCCCTTTCGTTTCAGCATCAGTCTGTAATGCAGGTTCTTAAGGCTGTCGTTGATTGTATTGATTTCATTTATTTTCGAGCTTATATTTACTGTCGTTCCATGCTCGAGGTTGATCTGATTTGCCATTTTTGCTGTTTCAATCAAATCCCTGCTGACATTCTTACTGACATGGAAAGCAATGAATATGGATATAATAATCACTAGAAAAACAGAGAGAAATCCGTTTTTTATAAGTTGCCTCTTGAAATTAATGGAAACGCTGGTATCTCTTAAGTCACTGTTTCTGGTAATCAGAATAGTAGCTTTCATATTTTCTTCATTAATAATATATTCATCAACCTGTTGAGTACTTTTCATCATTCTGTTCATCATGTCACTGCCCATGGTCTCAAAATCAATACCTACAGTCAGTATACTGATATTATTTTCGTCATAAATGGCTATTTCAGAAATAGGTTCATCAAGGTGAGTTTTCAGTTCCACATTCATCTGCAGTAAATTGTACCCCTCACCAGACATAGCTGTTTTCACATAATCTATGATTTCAGTGACATTATTATCATAGCTGCTCTTGACATAATCATTGAAATTTCTCTCAATATAAAAATTAAGCAATAATGTATTCAGCAGAATGGCCAATACAGCTACCAGTACCAGTGTTATCTGCCACTTTCTCTTAATGGTCACTTTCTTCTACCTCTAAATAGTACCCGGAGCCGTATCTGGTTTTCAGATATTGGTCTTTTTCTCCAGGAGACTCTATTTTTTT
>JAFGUQ010000179.1 GCA_016938455.1 Clostridia bacterium | reverse complement strand
TTGTAAAGATCTGTACTTTTTATGTTATATCCAATATCCTGACCTGTTATAAACAGATTTCCACCTGATTCAAGATATTTGATAAGAAGCTTCTGATGTTCAGTTTTGACTGTATTTGATGTAGAACCGCCTGAAAACCAGAAAACCATAGAATAAGGCAGAAGTCTTTCTTCATCAAGTGAATTGGATGAAATATCAATATAATCATATTTCAGACCATATCTTTCAATTGATTCTTTAAAATATCTCTCGTAATCCTTACCAGAATCATTGTCAACAAGAAGTACAGGAGGAAGTCTGTCAAGTCTGACATTTTGTGTAGTATTGTAATTATAATCCTTTTCTTCCAGTTCAACAGAATTATATCCGTATGAATAAAATACAAGCGAATATCTGCCTCCGGTTATTTCAAGTGAATATCTACCATTACTGTCAGTATCAGCACTGACATCATATCCTCTGACGCTGACTTTTCCTTTTAAACCTTCATAAGTCTTACTGTCTTCCATCTTACCTGATATTGTTATTGAAGGAGCTTTATCAAGATCAATATCAATCCTTGAAGTCTGTCCTTTTTTAACTCTTACACTGATTTTTTTAGATGTATATGTAAATGCTGAAACAGTAAGCTCATACTCACCTTCAGCAAACATCGCCTTGAAATTACCATTATTATCTGTAAATATCTTTCTTCCATTTCCACTTACTTCAATCTGAGCTTTTAAAGGAGTTGAAAAATCTCTAACCTGACCTTCTAAAAACCCTCCATTCACAGCAAGAGAAACTGCTTTGTAAGCATCAAGATTTCCATGACCATAAGTATAATCATAACCCGTGTCTCCAGCATCATCACTGGATTGTTTAAGAATTTCTCTGACATCTTCAACAGTAAGCATAGGATTTGCAGAAAGCATTAGTGCAACAACACCAGTTGTATGAGGAGAAGCCATAGAAGTTCCACTCATTGTAGTGTATCCGCCGGAAGCTTTCACAGAATAGACATCAACTCCAGGAGAAGCCCAGTCAGGTTTTCTAACATCCTGACCATTATATTTTGCAGGACCTCTTGAAGAAAAACCAGCGATCTTTCTATTTTCATCTATAGCAGCAGTAGCAAAGACACCTGGGAATTCCTTAGGTTTAGTTATTGTTGATGCAGAAGGACCAGAATTGCCAGCTGAAAAACAAGGAATAATACCAGTTTCAAGCCAAGTTTCAAGCATTCTGTAATAAGGATTCTGATCTCCATAACCTGAATGCCATGAACAATTCACAGCTCTCGGATAATCATTTGTATTTGGATTTCCATCAGGATCTATCATATATTCCATTGCATCAAGAAGATAGGAAGCTCTTGTACCTTTACTTGCAATACCTTTAGCAATAATCAGTTTACATTCAGGCGCAATACCAATATGTTTGCCCGAAAGTTTCCCACCTGCAATAGTTCCTGCAACATGAGACCCATGACCATTATTATCAGTCAACTCTGATGGAGAAACATAACCAAGAGATGTCCAGCAATCAATAACCTTTCCACTATCTTTCCATTCAGGATGATTTCCGGCAAGACCAGTATCAATTATTCCAATTACAACATTCTGACCCTTTACTTTAAAATCTTCCCATACCTGAGGAACATTAAGATTTTTAAGACCATAAGTATATTCATCACCTGAAGCTTCAATCTGTGGATTATCTTTTTCAACAACAGTTTCTGGATATTCAATAATATCAGGAACAATAAAATCTATTTCCGGGAAAAAACTCCTGTCCTGAAGTTGGGAAATATCACCTTCAACAACACAGGCACCTGCATGAGCAAGAAATTTATTTACTTTAATATTTCTTGAACCTGATTTAGTCAAAAAAGAAAACATTTTTGATTCATTACTTTTTTTTAATTCTTTAAGGATATCTGCTCTGTTTGACAAATCACCCTTAAGAGTCTCTGAAAGTTCTGTCTTATTAAAAAACACAATAAACTGT
>JAFGUQ010000178.1 GCA_016938455.1 Clostridia bacterium | reverse complement strand
CTCTGACACAGGTACCGTCTTTGGTATGATAATCATTCCCATAAATAAGTATTTCGCTTCTTTTACCCAATGCTGTCTGAAGAACCAGCGGAATAAGGTGAGTTTCAGGCTGGTGATTTTCTCCGATCTGTCCGCTTTCATGAGCACCGCATGCGTTGAAATACCGTAAAGCAGTATATTTGATTCCGTAGGCATTTGATACCCAGTCCATCATTTTTTCAATGGTCAGTTTTGTTTCTCCATATGGGCTTTCAGGGATTGTCCGTGTTTTTTCTGTAATCAATTCCTCTCCTGAATTACCGTAAGTGGCTGCAGTGGATGAAAACACAATGTAATCAACATTGTTATTGACCATATGATGAAGTAGTCTTGATGTTCCGTAGACATTGTTATCATAGTATTTCAGGGGGTCTTTCACACTTTCACCGACTTGAGAGTCAGCAGCGAAGTGAATGACTCCTTCAATGTTGTTGTCAAGGAAAACCTGACTCATCATCAAATCATCCCGTAAATCACCATGATAGAATTTTTCTGTCATGACAGCTTCTCTGTGTCCTGTGGACAGGTTATCGATGACCACCACATCTTCGCCGCGTTCTTTCAGTAAAGCCACCATATGGCTCCCGATATATCCGGCACCGCCTGTGACCAGTATTGCCATTAGATAAACACCTCTTTCCCGCCGTCTGCTGTTTCAGAAAGATAAAAGGATGCTTCATACCCTATTTTATGTTTATAAATATCTCCCACATTCTTTATGAAACCTTCAATATCAGAATCACGGACAATACTGACTGTACATCCGCCGAATCCTGCTCCTGTCATTCTTGACCCGAGTACACCCGGCTGCTTCAAAGATGCCTCCACCAGCACATCAAGTTCAAGGCATGACACCTCATACAGGTCTCTCAGTGATTCATGTGATTCAATCATGTATTGTCCCAGTAATGACAAATCTCCTTCTTTCAGTGCTTTCACTGATAATTTGACTCGTTCATTTTCTGAAATCACATGCATCGCCCTGTTCAGGTCGATATTATTCTTAATCAGATTCTTGCTGTGGAGCAGCTGAGCATAAGTGATGTCACATAAATACTCAGCCTCTTTATAGTCCTGCTTCAAATCAGCAAGTGCACTTTCACATTGCTTTCTTCTTTCGTTGTACTTGGATTCACCAAGCGATCTCTTTTTATTGGTATTGGTAATGACCAGTTTATGTCCGGCAAGATCCAGCGGGACCAGCGAATAATCAAGGGTCTTGCAATCGAGAAAAATCGCATGATCCTTTTTCCCCATGGCAGAAGCAAACTGATCCATGATGCCGCAGTGAACACCGATATAGTGATGTTCAGCAAGCTGTGTCAGTTTCGCCACCTCCACCATGTCAGGTTCATAACCGTTCATGGATAGCAGTGCAACTGCTGTCACCACTTCTATAGCCGCTGATGATGAAAGTCCTCCTCCAAGCGGTACCTTGTCGTCAAACACCATCTCACAACCTGTTAGCATAAACCCTGCTTTTTGAAGCTCGTCAGCTACACCCAGCTGATAATTTCCCCATCGATATGACTGATACAAAGACAGACAGTCAAGTTTGGCTTCCACTACATAATTAAGGTCAGTGGCAAACAGTCGGATAATATTGTCTTTCCTGTTACGTACAGCTACGGTGGAAGCCATGGTCAGTGCTGCGGGGAAAACACACCCTCCGTTATAGTCAGTATGCTCTCCGATCAGATTGACTCTTCCCGGGCTTCTGAAAAATCGGATTTCCTCTTCATTTTCACCATATATTTCTATTAATTTATTTTTCAGTTCTGCTATATTCATTGCTGGTTTCTCACTTTTTCTGTATATTTCTGATAGGCTGTTCTTAACTCAGCTGCTTTTTCTTCAGGTGCTGTAGTATTGCAGTGTGCCCAGGCTCCAGTTTCTGATGAAGCATTGAATTTAATCTTGTTTTCTGATCTCATAGGCGGAAAAAACTCCACATGGAAATGATAATATGATGCTGTGTCCTCCCCATTGACAGGGCTCTGATACATGCACATCATGTATGGAAATGCAAAGTCAAACAGACAGTCAAGCATTCCCACTGTATCTCTTAATATTCTGGCAAAAGACTGTTTTTCTTCATCAGAAAATGCTGCGATATTTCCAACATGTCTCAATGGGACAATGTGGACTCCATAGGGATATTCCGAGTAAAACGGAAGATAGACCACAAAGTATTCATCTGAAAAAATGATTCTTTTTTCAAAATCGATTTCTGCCTGATTGATGTCACAGATGAGACAGGTATCATTCATCTCAAAGTGCTCTTTACAAGAGGAAAGTTCAAGTTCAATCTTTTTGGGGATAAACGGATATCCGTAAATCTGACCATGAGGATGAGGCATGGTCACACCGACAGCTTCTCCTCTGTTTTCAAAAATGAAAATGAATTTTATCTTTGTGTCTTTTTGAATCTCAATATATCGTTCTACCCATAAATCCACCAGTTTTCTCACATGAGACACGCTTAACGAGGGCAGAGTGGTGGTATGTTCCGGTGAATAAAGAATCACCTCACATTTTCCATATGCTTTCTCTGCTTTGAAAAGGGATGTCTCCACATCATCCGGGAAAGGCGGAGTCTGGGAAAGAGCGGGAAAATCGTTTTCATACATATATACATCATAGGTATCAGGAACTTTTCCTGACCCTATGCAGAAAGGACACCAGTTTTTAGGCATCTGCGGTCTGTCCTGCCTGTGTGATGCGATCATCACCCAATCTTTGATTAATGGATTCCATCTTAATTCTGCCATTGTCACCTCCACTTTAAAGTCATCTCTTATTATATCAACTTTTGACATGACATTAAAGCATTTTACAATGTAAGTCATGATATTATAGTCAGGCTATTTTAGATCAGCACCTGGTGAAACCGGGTAGAAATCATACATGCAAGACTTTTAAAGCTTATCTCTCATTGTCACTTTCCGGCTGCAGCCTGGATGTATCAGGATAACAGATGCCTTATTCTCTTATTGATTCTGTCAATATCAAATGACTGATAATGCTGGCTCATCGCCCATGTTTTCATATCATTAAATTCAGGGTGTTCCTGATTGTTCATAATCCTGATGAAGCTTTTGAAACCAGGTTCACCGCCCACATCTTCCGGTGGAGCATCTCCCTCTCCCATGACACAGACCGGATAAAGACGTTCTGTCATCAGATTGGAATCATTGACTGTGATCCTTATATTCCAGTCATCTCCATAATCGTAGTTATAGACTGTAGTGAAGCCTTCCAGAAGGCAGGTGGAGATTTCAATATATTCAGCATAAGTGATGAATCCGCCAGAATGTGACATCTCATCATCGGATACTTCCTCATATTCACTGATCAGCTTAAGTACCTGGTCAGCATCTTCATTAAATACTGTGAAATTATACAGATGAGCATCATTCCATCCGAAAGATTCCTGAAGAATCATATGAAACTGTTTGAATGTGGTATCAGAAGGAACAATCAGTCTGCGCCAGATGGAAAGATTCTCAAGTTCCAGCCTGCAGGTCAGATCATATGACCGGCAGCTGATGACATCATGATGAACTTCATTTTCAAGCAGGGTTATGATCCGCTGTGAAGGATAATCATATGTGCCGTCTGAGAATGTGACGAGATCATGATTCACTTTCTTATTCAATATTTTCTGATGGGTTTCATCAGTATTCAGAAAATCTGTGAATAACAGAAGTCTTTCAAATGCCTTGTTCAATCTGGATGTTGCTTTCGGACTGCGTGATTTTCCAAAGCTGATATGATCAATCTGCTTCATATATTCATTGACGGTCTTCAAATCAATATGATTATCAAGAAGGCTTTGTCTCATTCCTGCAATGATCATCGGACCGATATTGGCAAAGTGCTTTGCATTAAGACCATATAAGGCAAAGGAAAAGCGTGACTCATCATGCAGAATCACCAGAATATTCTTCCTTTTCACAATTTTCAGATGACCACTCCACTGATAGAGAAGTGGCTGTTCTATTGTTTCATCTGCTGATATATTCAATTTTTCCAAGAGTGCTTTGGAACATCCTAGCTGCATAATCCCTCCATTTTACATGACAATGAATGTCTTCATCTGACAGATATTAATGAAATGGCACATTTCTCACAGTTCATCACGACTCCATCAAGTCAATAGTATACTATATGATTCAGTTTTTCGCATCTGCTGATTTCACATGCCTAAGTATACCCGGTATAATCAGGTCCTTGCTGCAGTGATCATCATAATATTTATTCCTGACGATTTCTGACAGGCTAACCGCTCCTTTATCTGTTTCAAGTTTTATGATCCTGTTATCAGTTTTGCATGCCAGCTGACCATATAAGATGAATCTGCCTGATGCATACAGATGGATATCCTGAATATGCATCTGAGGAAGCTCTGCAATGGCATCAAGAGTTCTGATGATATCATAGATACGCATTGCAGGAAGGCTGTCTCCCATCCAGATAAGCTCATCAGCCAGTTTTCTCATGGTTCCGTAGTTGTCGTTCATATCATACCCATTAACAGGATACGGCTCCAGGCAGCCTGTGCCTGTCACATCAAGAACCAGAACTTCCCTTTTTTTCTCACATTCTGCTTCAATCCATTTCATATGCGAAGAAAGTGAGGTGGTACCTCCCTCAAAGACGGCAATGGTGACCGGGAGCACTTCATCAGCATTCATTGTGTTTCTGAAAGTAAGCGCATGACTGAAAAGCCCCTGCTGTGACCACCATAAATACCTTTTCACAGAGAATTCTTCCATCTGTTCTTCCATGATACAGCGTATATTCAGATCGCACCTGCTTCTGTCATTACATACTTTCTGTTTCAGCCAGTCAGTATCTTTCTTGAAAAAACAGGGGTCACTCATATGGCTGATGTTTTCATCATAAATAAATCTGGCATCCGGGAAATCAGCTTTCACCTGTCCTTTTTTAGTGCACCAGAGCTTTTCATAAGCGATTTCTGTAAAATCTGAGATTGGTGACTCAGTATGGATACCAAGCAGATGTCTAAAGAAAAATGCTGCTGCCTTTTCAGCCTGCAAAGCTGTATAAGTATGACGCGACTGATCTTTGAAAAGCTGAAGATTCTCTTGCTTATCATACATTCTGTAAAATCGTCTGCCTTTTTTAAATGTGCTGACGGTTCCTTCGATCGGAAAAAAATCATAGGCAACCGCATTCACAAGAACAGGTTTCGGTGCCATGCAGATCAGAAAATCTTCATGATCAAATCCCTGCTGGGTGAATCCAGGCCAGAGCTGCTCCGCATCCTGTGGTCCTCCTGCAAACAGGTATGACTGCCTGTTCATCACAAAATTGGTAGGTACAGCAGCTTTAATCCTTTGATCACAGATCATCATCATGCAGGTCTGCGTCCCGCCTCCTGAACTACCGGTAACTCCTATTTTCGTCTCGTCCACTTCTTCTCTTCTGACAAGATAATCAATAGCTCTCATCGCATCATGAATAAAATACCTGGCAATGGAATGACCCAGAAGAAGGCTCTGTGACCCTGCATAGTCATGATCTGCTACTGCAGGGTCAATGATTGACTTTTCTTTTTCCACATCATAATAGCTTGACCGCTCCCCTTGCCCGATCGGGTCCATGGCTAGTACAATCAGTCCGCTTTTCACCATGGTCTGACAGACTCTCTGATAAGACGGATAGTGTTTTCCGTCACCGGAATGACCGCATAGAAACAAGACGGCTCCTGTCGGTTTTTTCAGATTGTCGGGTAAATATAAGTTGCAGGTCACATAGTTTTCAGGCCGTGACTCAAAAATGATTTTTTCTATTGAAAACCCGTTTAACCTGATAGTACCTGTGATTTTTTCATGTAACGGGGAATCGCATTCAGGCAGTCCTCCGATTAATTCAATGAATTTCTCTCTCATGGCCGATCGATATTGATTAAGTTCATCGATTGAGCTGATAAGGTCTCTTCTCAAATCACCATTTTTAAAATATGCCATTGCCCTTTCTTCAATGTAATGCAGTAACTGCCCTCTTGTATTGTAATAACCCATACAGGCATCTTTACTTGTCAACAAAGATAACTCAATCATTCATACTTCTCCTCTTTGCAGTTTTTCTAGTGCAGCGATATGTGTTTTTGCTTCAGGTAATCTGCCTTCACACAGCATTCTCATGAAATTCCTGGCTACTTCATAATGCGCCATGCAGGTAAACCCGTTTCTGATGACCATGGTCGCAAAAAACGCTTTTTCATCATTCTCATCCACCGGATAAGAGGCTTTTTTAAACCAGTCAATCCAGAATGGGCCTGTCACAGCACACCAGGCATTCCATATTCTCAATCGCTCATCTTCTTTCAGAATGAGATCTGAAAGATGCATCAGATAACGGATGAACATTTCCTTGTCATGACCTTCCAATGGATATACCGCTGTGCCGTCAGGCCAGAAGGTATATGGAATCACTTCAAGCGACAGTGCCTTATTCCCTGAAAAAGAGATTTTAGTCATATAACCGCTCCACCAGAAATCACCTTTACCCGGTCTTTTGGCATGAGGCGAATCAAACAGGAAATTCCCGAGGCTGTAAACAATCGGAACTCCTTCATGAATCTCAATTCCCTGAGGACAATGGGTATGCATAGCGATTACAGCTGTCGCTCCTGCTTCCGCTAAAGCTCGTAAAGCATTGACCATGGCAGGATTAGGAACAGGGCAGCGTTCATTCCCGCCATGAATGATCACAAGAACAATGTCTGATATGGCTTTCTGTTTTCTGATTTCCCTGATGGCAGTCACAGGATCAAAAGGAGCTGCTCCCGGAGTGTTTTTCTCTGCAATGCCGAATTCATATTCGGCATAGGCAAGTATTGAAATGGTGACTCCGTTTTTTTTAAAATTCAATGCTTTTTTAGAAGCTTCCAGATTTTCACCGGCACCAACATATTTAATCTCATTCTCTTTCAACAATTTAATTGTTTCCATGACAGGTTCATAACCATAATCTCCCATATGGTTATTAGCCAGTGAGACCACATCGAATGAAGCTTCTTTCAGGAATGAAACACAACCTGGGTCCAGTTTCAGATTCGGTCCTGTTTTCCTGATGGGAGTACAGTTTTTAGTAAGCGGTGCTTCCAGATTCACAATGGCAAGATCCCTGTCAAAGAAAGAGTCTCCCAACGGAGCAATGATGTCCTTTGAATGGCCGTTTAAAATAAGGGCCTCTGTCTTGTGAACCGGACACAGGTCCCCTGCGAAAAGAACAGTGAGGGCTTTCTTTTCCTCTTTGTCAATGACTGTCCTGTTATTTTCAAATATAAGCTTTTCCATTTTCAGCCTCCTTTGACTCAATGACAAACGCCTGATATATCCTGAGTACAGGTACAGTGAAAGTAACACCGTTTTCTTCTTTTTTAAATAAAACAGGGGTATGTTCCGGCAGTGCTGCTATTTTTTTTACAGGAAGATTCACTTTCACTTCTATATCATGAACAGGAATCATCTCTGTCATGAATGATTTTGATACATCACTTTTCCCGTCGCTGATATTGACAAGATGAAGAATGTGCTTCTCATTCTGTTTCATCAATGTCACATGAACTGACTGACTATTTTCAATTTTTACTACAGGTTGCTGATGCAGAGTTGCCAGACAGTTTCTGAAAAGTATCGACAACCAAGGTGACCCTGTATTTATATATGACGAGAATATTCCAACTGACATGTAAATACATGTCCCTTCACCTTTTCGATTCATTACTATGGAAGGATATCCTGACCGCCTGGCAGGATGAGCATGCTGGTGATACACATGACAATCAATCGTTGATTCGACTAGCGGTTCCACTAAAGATGCCAGCATGACTGCCTGCTTTGTTTTTGATACTTTCAATGATTTGGAACCGGAGCTTTTTACGAGAATGGGGTTACCGGGAATCATGTTTCCCAAACCCTCAGTAAAATCATAGAGATAGTCAACCGAAAAGTCTGATTCTCCTTCATAATGAACACCAAAGATTTCAGATAAATCAAAATCAGTTTTTCTCTTTCCATACTCATCATACAGTGATGAAAACCCACTTGCGAATAAAGACCCGCCTTTTTCTGTAAAAGTGTCAATGGCTTTTACGGTTTCCTGCTCCAGACAGGCCGTATCTGCTAGAATGACCATTTTGTACTGATTCATTTTTTCTCTGAAAACATCCTCCCCCAGCAGATCAAAATGAACTCCGGCTTCAAGCAGCATTTTGGTCACCCCTTTAAGCGAATCATAATAGCTTTTTAATAATTGACCTGATTTCCACTCAAACAATCTTCTCGTTCCAATGGAATAAATGACAGCGATATCCGCGGCACTGGTCACATTAGTCAGTACAGGTTCAATGGTTCTGATTTTTTCATAATTCCTCTTTATGTATTCAAGGACACTCTTATTTGTTGAAGAGGCGAACTCTCCTGACGGATAAGGCATATGATTGATGGAGATGCCTCCTCCATGACTGATGATGGTCGAGAATATGGCTTCCATGGTGGCTTCAGGATAAACCGTCCAGTCACCCCAGCTGCCAAGTTCATACGGAGTTGTCAATACAAGCTTATTTTTCCTCGACTGCATCCATTTGGTTCTGATGATTCCATCCAGATAATCAGGTGCGTGGAATTCTGAAGTCAGATAATCAGACTGGTCATCAATCTCAGGCTCTCCGAGATAATATGAACCTGATCCATTCCAGGCGACTTTGATGTTGCTCACCTTTTTGACAGCCTCTCTGATATCTCTGATGAGACGGTATCTCGATTCTCTTCTGAACGAAAAGAAATCTCTTTTTTCAGTACTTCCCTCTTTAAAGTCATTTTCCAGCGGATAGCCGAACTTTTCCATGAATTTTTCCCGGCAGAATCTGCAGTAGCAGGTCTCATTCTGAAAATAGGTGATGTCCATGAAAATCCCGTTGATATCATATCTTGTGACTACATCCAGTATGATTTTCTGTATGATCTCTGCATATGGACTGTTCGGGCAAAGAATGCTGTAATAGTCATAAGCAATGACTTTTTCTCCTTTTTGATTCACCATTCTGTATTCAGGGAATCTGTCAGCGATCTTATCATCGAGCAGAATATTGAAATAGGCCGAGATGTTCACATTGTATTTTTTCCCTGCTGCAACAGCCTGCAGTAACAGATCACTCTTGACAGCTTTATTTCTTTCGATGATATCAGAATCATAATAGGCTATGCCATAGGCATCCTTACAGGTGAAGAGTACCTCTTGAATCAGCGCATCAGCTGAATCACGGATATACTCTTCAGGATTGAATATGATGTCATCATGGCATTCTCCCACCTGAAAATCTATCAGTGCTCCTCTTATCTTAAATTCATGTTCTGTCATGTTTTTCCCTTTCATCTATTTATATGTTCCTAAAGCAAGTCCGCGATCCAGAAAATACCTGTAGGTATCATAATCCACTGTATAGGGTACCGAGTGGTCTGAGTGAAGCGCATACCCGTTATGTCCCATGACCTCCGGAAGTTTACTCATCAGTTCACGACTGACTCTTTCTTTATCATTGGAATAAAGTTCCCGTATATCCATTCCCCCCATAAGGGAAAGAAACTCACCATATTTCCGGTAAATGCTGACAAGGTCCATTCCTGCCTTCACTTCAAGTGCCTGCAGGCAGTCAATCCCCGCATCAAGAAATTCGGGTATCAGTTTCTCCACAAATCCGCAGGAATGCATGACCACCGGCAGTCCAAGTGAATGAGCATAGCCGAAAGTTTTCTTATGAGAGGGTTTGATCAGTTCTTTATACATTCCGGGTGAAATGAAAGCGTGTTCTTTATACCCGAGATCTTCACTGAACCAGACCCCGTCAGGTGCTCCTTCTTTACTGAAAAGCTCTTCCATCAGATTGACTATCAGTGTAGCATATGTATCTGCCATTTCCCTCACCCAGTCAGGGTCAAGAACGGTACCCACCAGCAGGTTCTCATGTCCCAAGACAGGATGCATGCATTCAAAGACATTAACCCCTCTGAAAAAAAAGAATCTGTCATGATCTCTTGCCCACTGTTTCTCAGCTCTGTAATTCTCAAATCTGATTCTTTTTGAATCAGGGGTCAGAAAATGCTTAAGTTCATTCCATCCTTCTCTGTCCGTGACACGATAGCCTACATGTTCCGGTGTCCCGGTCTTTTTTTATATCGTCGTAAAATGGCACCATTTCCATCAAGTGTCAGTACTGTTTCTTCATTTTCTTCAATTATCTCGGGTGTAAAACTGATGTCGGCCATCATGTTAAAAGCGCTTGCCAATGTCATGTCAAAGTCAAACTGATGGCCTATTTCCTCTTGATCACTGATTTTTCCCTGTGCTTTCCAGTCTTTGACTGTTTCACTCCAGAAATGTTCATAACAGGGAATTCGGTCATGCGGCTGTCTTTTCAGGAAACGCTGAACTCTTTCAACTGATGTTAACGGAATCATTTTGTCCCTCCATCATTTTTATCAATCAGGATATATCTATTATTGCTTATCAGGTGATGATAATCAACCTTTATCAGGAAAAGATTTTAATCATATTTTCATTGAAAACACTTTACTTCATGATATGAAACCACTACTATTATGATTAGATGACAGATTGGAGTAACGAATGAGTAATTTTTTAGGACTGGAACATATCGGTATCATGACAGACGACATTGAAGCGTCAAAAAATTTCTATATGAGTCTTCTTGATTTTGAATTCGATTACGAGAAGCAAATTGATTTACAAGATGGGAACACTTTGAAAATCGCATTCATCAGATTAAACGATTTGACCATTGAACTGCTTGAAAACTCAACACCTGGAGCAGGTAAATCTGGTAATGACGGGGCTTGTGACCATTTTACGATCAAAGTGAAAAACCTTGATTTCATTCAGAAACAAATGGAATCAAGAGGAGTCATCTTTGAGCAGCAACCGAGAAAAATCCAGAATAATAAAAACGGAGCACAGATCAGCTTCTTCAGAGGACCATCCGGTGAACGGATAGAACTGATGGAAAGTTTTTAATGGATAAAGTGAATGTAAAGCAGGTTTTCCTGATTACCATTCTTCTTATTTTCTGGGGTACTTTTTCAAGTATCAGCAAGCTTCTTTTAAATGGATATGATTCAATATCACTGCTGTTTTTCATGTACCTGAGTTCAGCCGCTGCCATTACTGTTTATATGACAGCCACAAGAAAAATAAAAAGAATTGCCAGAATGAGCAGAAGAGAAATCATACTCTATTCACTGATTTCTCTTTTTTCCTTTCTTTATTATCTCCTCTATTTCCTGGCTTTGAAACAGGCACCGGCTATCGAAATCACCACGATCAATTACCTTTTTCCCATTCTTATTGCATTATTGTCAGTTCCCATCAACAAAGAGAAGTTCTCTTTTAAAACAGCTATTTCTCTTTTTCTCGGATTTACAGGGGTCATAATCATTGTTTCCGGCGGGAACCTTAGTACGATATCCTTTACCAATATAAAAGCAGACATTCTCATCTTTCTGGGAGCATTGTTCTGGTCATTTCTGTCAACCTTCAGCAAAAGAATCGTTAAAGATCAGGAAAATTTCACTTTCATTGCCATTATTGTCCAGTTTCTGACCTGTATTGTCATTCTTCCTTTTTTCACTAAGATCACACTTCCCGATCTGACACAGTTTCTAGGCGTTACATGGCTTGGTGTTTCGAATCTTGTCATCTGCTTTCTGATCTGGCTGCATCTTGTCAGCACATTAAAGACCTCAACAGTGGCCTCAATTGCTTTTTTAACACCTTTTGTCAATCTGATAGCTATTGTGCTTATATTAGGAGAAAAACTGACAATAGCCGGTTTAGTCGGTTTCATTGTGATTGTACTTGGAATAGTCTTTCAGCAAATGCGTCCAGTCAAAATGCGTAAGCTTCAATAATGCAGGACATTTAAAAGTAATAATCAGCTTAATTTTCATCCATTAAAAATAACGCTGCTTCTTTGATCGCATTGTTGCTTTCTGCTATCGGAAGAATGATGAAGGCATGTGGCATCCCTTCATACACATATTCTTTGATACTTGTGTCAGACAAGTTTGATTTCCGGCAAAGTGCTTTGCAGTCAGGATAAAATATTTCATCCGTTCCATAAAAAACAGCCATTTCCCCCAAATCATTCAGATCTCCAAATAGTGGTGATACCATCGGATCATGTAAATCGACTCCTCTTGCATAGATGATACCGATATCTTTCAAGGACGATGTCTTAAGCACAACGTCCCTGTATTCATATGCTGAAATGGCTGGATTCATCAGTTCTATGTCAAGCCATGGTGAAAAAAGGACAATTTTTACCGGTGGTTTCAATGCCATATCTTTAATTTTCAAAGCAAGTGCCAATGCCAATCCTCCGCCGGCTGATACTCCCATCAATGAAAACTTGTCATCCGGATAATCATGGGTAAGTTTTTCATAAGTTTTGGCTGCCATGGAAAGCGTTTCCTCGGCACAGGCTTCCGGTGCTAAAGGATAATGCACATAACTTAATGTACTTTTTGTTGTGCTGATGATTTTCTTTATAAAACGGTATTGAATCAAGGTTGGCCCTAAGGAGTACCCGCCGCCATGGAAAAAGACTATATGATGGCTGTTTTTCCTGTTTTTTGAAATGGTATACACATTTTTCTGTAAGACTGTCATGAGATTGACCTGATAGTTTTTAAAGTACCATGAGGGAAAGTACGGTTTTTTTGTCCTTTTAGGGTGGACAAAATCAACAGTTTCTTTCAGCTTAATCATTTTAAGAGCTCTGCTAATTATTTCTGCCTTCTTACTGGCCATACATCCTCCTTGAAATCTTTTTAATTCACGATTTATTATATCATTTAAACGGCATATCCGGATTACGGAGTTTTGCTCATATAAAACCTGTCAGCAAGGTTTTTAAAACGTTTCAGCACATCATCTATGTCAAATGATTCAATACCGTTGAGGTATGAATGAATCTTATTCCTGAAAGGACTGACCCATTTTGTTTGCAGGCTGTCAGCACCATTGACCGCCCCGGTGATGCTCCCTGCTGTGGCGGCTGTGCAGTCATTGTCCATGCCAAGGGCTATCGTCTGAGAAATGACCTGGTTAGGGTCATCTTGACCGAGTGCCAATCCGAAAACAACCAGGCATGCATTATTGATTGTATGAACTGTGGACATCCCAGGAAACTTTTCATCGACCGCTTTCCTTGCTTCATGATAGTCTCTGAACTGATGGCATACTGATAGTGCCCATCGAATAGCCTCGGCAAGTTCACATTTTTCAGGGATTTCTGTCAACCCGGCGGCAATGGCTTCTAATGAACTATTTGTACAAAATGCAGCTGACTGAGCAGCGGCAAAGAACATTTCTCCGTAGATGCCGTTTCTCCGATGAGTAAGATACGCATCATGGTATGCCATCATGGCTGCTTTTTCAGGTTGTCCGGGACAGGCATAGGCAAAAGCATCAGAGCGGATCGCCGCACCGATCCACTGTGCATAGGGATTATGGTCCTCTCCTGAAATAAGCGGAGAGAGACCTTTTTTAATATATTCAAGTGCAATCCGTTCTGCTGTGTAAGCCATCGGGACATATTGATTCCAGATGGAAGCCACCTCAGTCGTTGTAAAATCAAATCCATATTTTTCAAGAATCAGTAATCCTGTCAGTACATAGGAGATATCATCATCCACCGGTACTCCATCCATATACGGCAGTATGAAATCTTTCATCGTCCCCCTTATATACCGTACAGTATCAAGATTATCCATCACATCCGGCCAGTAGTTGACCGGCGGGAACGGAACCTTCAGTTTTCTTGCAAACCCTTCCATTTTCTCGACAGACCAGTTTTCAACCACCGCTCCAAGCGTACAGCCTGCTGCTCTTGCAAGAAATGCTCCTTTTAATCTGCTGTCATAGTCTTTCGGTAAATGGTCTGTCATTGACCTGACACCTTCTGGCCGGAGTGAAAGAATCTCCTGATAATCATCAGGTTCATTTCTTCTCTTTCTTTCATCCACAGGAAGTGATTTTAAAAGTGCTGTTTTTTCAATTACTATTTTTTTGAAATCATCAATGATTTCAGTTACACCTTCTGAACCGTATTCTTCCTTAAGTTCAGCAAATCTGGTCAGCTCAGTCACCATTTCTTGATAATTCTTTTCTGAATATCTGCTCATGTCATTTCCTCCGATTCTGAATATATCCAATGTCTCCCGTATATGATATATGAAGTATCTGTTTCATGACAGAAGGATAGCCTGAAATTGCAAATGAATGAAAAAGCGGTTCTATCTAAAACAGAAGTGTCCACACCCAAGACAGAATAAGCACTAATATCAGTGCAGGAACCATGTTAAGTACTCTGAATGTCTTGATTCCGGCCACTTTAAATCCGACTGCCAGTGTAATGATTCCTCCAAGCGCTTTGAAGTCATTTAACATCGTGGAGCTTAATATCGGAATCAGTAAGGTGGAACTGAAAAAAAGGGCAAGTCCGATCAGAAGCTGAGGAAGTGCAATGAATGCGATCACATAACCGGCAGTGGCACCGAAAATCATGGAAGTGAAAAAATCAAGAACGGCTTTTGAAAACAGAATGGTATGGTCTCCAGCCATTCCTGCCTGTAATGTCCCGAATATACCTGTACCGCTGAAACAGAAAAGCACTACCGCACTGACAATAAGGTCATACTCACTGTTTGACTGATCTATGCTCTTTATTTTCTTAAGTCCTGAGATAAGAGAAGTTTCAAGTTTAAGCACCTCACCCAGTACTGTTCCGAGAATCAGCGCCAGAATCACTGCAGGTAACGAATTCAATTCAATAATCAGTTTGATTCCGATAGCCATGGCGGCTAATCCGAAAATCTTCGGAAGCGTTTCTTTAAGATACTTTGGAAAATGATGGCCTAAAAATCCACCGATGATTCCTCCTGATAAAATAGCGATGCAATTGACAATGACTCCTGTTGGCATAATAGTTCTCCTTTTAGTAGTATGAATTATAAGGCAGGAAAAATCAAGTCATTCATACACCACTTAAGTGACTGGTTCTATTCCTGTTTCTTCCTGGCTCTTCTGGAGAGTGACAATCCTCCGAATCCGCTGATGATAGCAATGTAGTAACCGAAGTTATACCACCATCCGGTGTTATTGGCCTCATAAATAGTGACTGATTTATTAAAAAGACTGACAATCAATGCAATAGGAGCAATCCATCCATGCCAAATGCCAAGAAGAAATCCTGCCTGTTTACCTGATGACACATCACGATTGGCCATACAACCTGTAAAAAGAATCATGATCAGTAACAATAACGCGATAATAACCAGCATTTTTTTTGTTTTCATAGAATATTCCATCCTTTCATATTTCACCATGTTTTCATTTTATCTTTTATGATGACGGATGTCCATCATACAAAAAGGGGAAATAAAAAACTGTACCAAGATTAATAAGATCTTGATACAGTCTGGAAACTCTTTCTATAGGCTGATTACTCTTTTTCCTTCGATAAATTGATATCTCCACGTTCATCCAGTTCTTTAAGAATCTGATTGAACATCTTTCTGTCAATGATGTATTTCTTACGGTAGATGAAATAACCGGCTAAAATCAATATGAGAGGAATGATCAGCATCGCTGATTTCATGATCAGCAGTCCTTCTGCAGTGACATCGGCAGCTGATGCGGCATCATTGATTCCTGAGATAATGATGGTGATCCCTACAATACCGCTGGCTACTGCTCCCCCCATCTTGTTGATGAAAGGTTGCAATGCGAAAGTGACGCTTTCGTTTCTCTTCCCAAGTTTCCATTGGCCATATTCAACCGTATCCGCCAGGAACATGAGCATTAAAAGCTGAATGAAGGCCTGTCCCAAGAAAATCAGAATCCCCGCTGTCCCGATGAAAAGCATATTCATTGGAGAAAAGAAGAAGATGATGTATCCGAGAATGACTAATACCGTAGAACCGGTATACAGTTTCTTACGGTTATATTTTTTGCTGAAAAGAGGAAACAGTGCAAGCGCAGTAATCTGAGAAACACCAAGGATAACAGCAAAAATGGAATACATTCCTTCATTTCCGAAAGCATATTTGAAATAGTACAGTCCGAAGCTGGTAGTAGTCACATAACCGATCATGAAGAGTGCCATGGATATGGCGGTGAAAAGCAGCTGATCATTCTTGAAAATAGCTCTGACCATTCCCTTAAGAGTAGTTTTCTCCTCATCTTTGACAATCGCATCGGTTTCCTTGACTCCGAATAATGTGATGCTCTGTCCCAGCCACATGATCACGACGATAATGATGGAAAACACGAAATAAGCTTTTTTCATACTGCCAAGAGCATCACCAAGGGCAGTGGTGATGGGAACAATACCTGCCACCACAGTGAAAAGGCCGATATTGGCACATATTCTGGCAAAAGCACCTATTTTCTCCCGCTCTTTCTGATTCATGGAAAGCGAAGGCAGCATGGACCAGTATGAGATGTCGTTGGCAGTAAATCCTATTCCCCAAAGCACATAGATAACAGCAAAGAAACCGATATATCCGGCTCCTGTCAGGCTGAAATCAGTGAACAGAAGAATGGTGAATGCACCTGATGTGATTGCTCCCAGTGCAATCCAGGGTTTGAATTTTCCAAACCTCGATTTGGTGTTGTCAACAATGACTCCCATAACGGGATCATTCAGCGCATCGAAAATACGGGCACCCATGATGATCATTGTAATCCACCATAAAGTGGCATTGGGAAGCTTTAGAATGTCTGTCAGATAGAAAATGAGGTACATGCTGATCAGTGAATAAAGCATATCTCTTCCTATCGTTCCCAGTCCAAAGGTAAAATGGTTTCTTTTTGTCATATTTTTCTCCTATCCTGTTTTCTTTTTTATGCTATATAAATTAGACCCGAAGTCCGAAAGCAGTCTGGTATTTTCGTTATAGTAAGTACCCATGAACTGGTTGGAAAGCATGATTCCTTCCATCAGCAGGTCACCATATCCTTCATAAGTTTCCACACAGTTGGTCATACTGTAAAATTTATTGGCTGTTCTAAGAATAAATCCCTCAGGGTCAAGTGATACAGGCATGATATGTTTCACCAGTCCCCCAAACTGTCTGACAAACAAAGGTTGTGGCCTGGTAGATACCTGATACATTGATTCTTTATTCAGACCCTGTAATCGTAAGATGTCATGTCCTTCACTGGCAGAGGCAAGTGTCTGGAAGAATCCGGTAATTGAAGAATTCCTGTCTTTAGAGACACACTGAAACTGCACCTTATTATCCTTAAGTGAATCACTGCGGTAAAAAGTACCGTACTGCAGTGTTTTCCTGTGTTCTTTATAGAAACTGATCTGTTTCCTTATTTCTTTTTTCTCAACATAAGTGAGATATTTCAGATCCAGTTCATAGCCGAGACAGCCGAAACTTGATACATTGAACCGGGTGCACAAAGGCGTATTTCTCAGTGTCTGCTGATGTGGTGCACTTGAGACATGAGCCCCGATGGCTGAAAGCGGATAAAGATAAGAGAGTCCGCTCTGAATCTTCAGTCTTTCCACCGGGTCAGTATCATCGCTTGCCCAGATCTGAGGAGAAAAACAGAGCATTCCAAGGTCAAACCGGTTTCCTCCGCTTGAGCAGCTTTCCAGCAGGATATGCGGTCTTTCTGAAAATATACGGGTTAAAATATCATACAGTCCCATGATAAATGAATGATAAAATTCACCTTGACCGGAAAGAACAGAAGAGAACGCATCGCTGATGTGTCTGTTCATATCCCACTTCACATAGGAAATGCTGTTTTCATCCAGTATGGTATTCACTGAACTGACAATATAGTCTCTGACTTCTGCATTACATAAATCAAGCACCAGCTGATTTCGTCCGAGAGACGGTTTTTTACCTGGAATCATGATGGCATACTCAGGATGAGCACAATATAAGTCACTGTCTGGATTCACCATTTCCGGTTCAAACCACAGACCGAATGACATTCCCATCTTATTGATTGTCTTTGAAAAGTGATTGAGCCCTTTTGGAAACTTCTTTTTATTAACTTCATAATCCCCAAGACCTGCCGTATCATCATGACGGTTTTTAAACCAGCCGTCATCAAGCACAAACAACTCGACTCCCAGTCGTTTTGCTCTTTTGGCAAGACGCATCAGCTTGCTTTGGGTATACTTAAAAAAACAGGCTTCCCAGTTATTAAACAGCACCGGCCGCTCTTTTTTCTTCCAGTCCCCTCTGACCACATGTTCATTGATGAAATCATGGAAATTCCTGCTCATCCCGTTATAACCTTCACCGGAAAAAGTCATGATGGTTTCAGGAGTTTCAAACTTTTCACCCTGATTCAATGTCCATTCAAAGCAGTGAGGATTAATACCGAGCTGCACTCTGACTAAGTCATGACTGCTAAGCTCTACAGCTCCGTAATGGTTCCCGCTGTAGACGATGTTGAACCCGTACACATTCCCCCGGTTTTCTGAAGTGTTTTCTTCAGCAAGCAGAAATCCCGGATTATGGCGGTTGCTGCTGGCACCAGTGGTAGATGCGTTGACATACATGCCATAATCTATTTTACGCCGATGTTTATTGGTCTCTTTAATCCATCCCCCGTCAAAAGTAATCATGTGGTAATTCCTGTTGGGAATATCCATCATCATGGACATCAGTCGTCTGATGGTCAATGAATGTTGATTGTCATTTTGAAGTACGATACGACGGGTGATCACATTGGTTTTCTCATACACTTTGTAGATCATCATCATCTTAACCTGATTCGACTTGTCTTCCATTGTGATTTCAAGCGTATCGCAGT
>JAFGUQ010000177.1 GCA_016938455.1 Clostridia bacterium | reverse complement strand
GGCCACCTTTGGATGAAAATATTTTTTCATTCCTAACCGATATCCATGGAGCTCCTCCGTCTTGATAATCCCAGACATCAGTAACAGTTGCCATCAATTTAAGATCACTTGCTCTGAAAAAAGCAAATCTGGCATGACCATCATCACATTCATCAACTCCAACAATAATAAACCCCGTCCCTTTATAATTATAATAATCAATATCTCCAAAATGATTACAATTAGGAATCTTTTCAGGCCCCCAACGATAAGAAATTTCAAAATTAGTATTGAGATGTTCACTATGAGGAGTTTTAAACAACCTGGAATTGTCATTATCGTGTTCATTTTTAGAAAAATACCAATATTCATCATCACTGGCTATTCCTTGTAATTCATCAAACCAGCCATCTCTTTCACTATCATCAGCACTATTCCCAAGATATCTATACGAAGCCTGGAACCCTGATGTTACTGGACTTTCGTCATACGGAAAATATGAGGTTGAATCAATAGATGAAGACAACATCATAGGCTGAGCTATTGTCTTTTCAGACTGGCTATCGATAACTGAGTCGGAATTATCAGGAGTATTATTTATCATGTTAAAAATGTACTCACGCTCATCATCAATTGTTCCGTTTTCAAAATCCTCATATGTACCAGCTATTGGAAAAATACTATCAACATAATCCATTGTGTATTCGGAATCACTATCTGTATCTCCGTTGGTGTCAATAATATCATCAGTGCTGTAATAACTTTCTGTAACTGATAAATGGTCCGAGTCGGAATCATATCCTATTGCTAAAGCTGATAATCCCATGCTAAACAACAATAACAATACAGCAATCAATCTTGCTTTTTTATATTTTATTAACCTCATGACTGATATCTCCACTCGATTATTGTTTAGAAATCTTTACCATTTTTTTCAGTTCATCAATCTCTTTTTGCTGGGCTATTGTGTACAGGGTTAACTCTTCAACTTTTTCGAGAAGTTTAGTATAGGACTCACCTACTGAGATGCTGCCGCCTTGTGCTGCAACTTCAGCTGCTGATTTTACACCTGGGAGGTGATTGTTTTT
>JAFGUQ010000176.1 GCA_016938455.1 Clostridia bacterium | reverse complement strand
TCATTATCATGAATATAACTGTAAACGCCATTGGTCAATTCTCTGATATTCGACCTTGCATCAACTGTTTTTGAAGTCCTGTTCCCTACGGAATCGTAAGTATAGGAGATTGAAAATTCTTTTCTGAGACTGTTAGTAACAGCAGTCAGCCTTTCAAGAATAGCATCTTTTTTAGGACTGCTGGATTTGTTTATCAGTCCATAAAGTCTGTCAATCGCTCTCCAGTTCTTTTGATGCCTGAATTTTTCAGCATTTGTAAGCTCATATTTGTCATTATAAGTAAAAGTTGTAACCCCGTCCATTTCATCCATGCTTAAAGGGTTTCCAACTGAATCATATGTGAATTTAAAATAATCCGTGACCGTGTTTCTTGTGGAGTAAATCAGACTTGTCAGATTGTTAACAGCATCATAGGAAAATGCTTTTTTCGTTCTGTTTGGATATGATGTCTCAACAACCCTGCCAACAATATCATACGTAAATTGAGTTGAGTTGTTATGAGGGTCTCTTATTTCAGTGACCCTCCCATAGTTGTCATATTCATACTCCCAGGTAAAGGTCTCTCTGATAGAATCCGGTGTTAAAGTGATTGAAATCAGCTCATCAAAATCATTGTAAGTGTAGCTCACAGATTTGTTGTCAGGACTCAAAACATTGATAAGTCTTCCATATCTGTCATAAGAGTATACCGTTTCTCCCGTCCAATCGGTCTTTTTGGTTCTGTTGCCGATTGCATTATATTCATAGAAAACTTCTCGGCCATCAGCGTATGAAACATGTGAAATTCTTCCGGCAGGAGTATATTCAAAATTTGTTTTTTGTCCTTTAGGATCAGTCTGAGTAACAAGCTGTCCCGCCTCATCGTATTCAAAGGCGCGATTTTTGTTCATATCAGAGATAATATTCAAAAGCCTGCTGAGTTTGTCATACTTGTAGGTTACTTTTTGCTGTAACTGGTCAGTGATTTTTGAAACAGCATTCAATTCATTGTATTCATAGCTGGTTTCGCCATTCAAAGCATCTACAACTTTTTTAAGACGCATACCTTTTTCATAGACAAAATTTGTAATAACTCCATTTGCATCTTTTACAGCGGTCACTTCACCTAAAACATTGTATTCAACTTCAGTGGTATTCCCAAGAGCATCAACCGTCTTGATAACCCTGTCATTTATGTTATAGATATATTTGGTTTCATTATTGAAAGCATCGATTTCCCTGGTCAAATTTCCAACCGGGTCATAAAAGAATCTCTTTATTGCGCCTGTGGCATATGAAATTAAAATAACTCTGTTTAATTCATCATATTCATAATTTGTTGAATTACCTTTTTTATCAATCAGTTCAATCAGATTTCCTGCAGCATCGTAGTTGCAGCGTACGAAAAGACCTTTAGAATCTGTTATTTTTGTGACCTGCTTATGCGCATTGTACTCATAGAAAACTGAATTATTCAATGGGTCAGTTGTCTTTATCAAATTACCCGCTTCATCATAATCCATCTTGGTTTGATTTCCCTCTGGATCAGTGATGCTTTTCAGCTTTATATAATTCTTTCCCCTGCAAGGTCCACAACCAACAATTGGTTCATAATCCATAGTGACTGTCCTGTTAAGAGGGTCAGTGATGGAAGTAACTTTACCGGCAACATTGTATGTCATTGATGTGGTCTGATTAAGTCCATTGGTTACAGAGATGATATTTCCAGGTTCATCATAGGTCATCAGTGTTGTAGTACCCTTTGAATCTTCAATAGTTATTAGATTGCCTGATAAGTCGTAACTGAAGCTGATTTTGTTTCCAAATGGGTCAGTAGATAAAGTTACATTACCCTTCTCATCATACTCGAATCGAGTGATATTATTAAGAGGGTCTTTAACTGTTAAAACATGGTTTGTATCTGGAATATAGGTGTACTCAACAGTATTGCCGTCGGGCCCAACCACAGATACCATCTGGTCAGAATCATTATAGTTGTAGTACCATTCTCTATTAAGTTCATCCTTGAACCATGTCATGAGATTACTTTTATTCCACCGATAATATCTGCTCCCGCCTAACGGATTGGTTACGGATGTTCTATTTCCATTATCATCAAATTTGTATTGATAGACATTATTGAGACTATCTGAAATATATCTTAATCCCTCAGGTAAATACTCTGTTCTTGAGATTCTATCTGCCACTGTTTCAGAAATACACCTGTTTGAGTTATCATATTCAAAGACATAATTGTAATCCTGTGGCTTAAAAATATTGATAATATTATGGTTTTCATCGTACTCGTATCTAATTGAAGATAATTTACCATTAAGGCTTATCACTACTTCAACAAGATTATCATTTTCATAATAATATTGAGCTGTTTTGCCACAGAAAGCCTCTGCCTGAGAAATATATCCGTCCTCATTGTAACTGATATAAAAACTTCTTCCGGCAGGGTCTTCAATTTGATTCAATCTATAATTACTATCATAATGAAAACGCATGGTATTGCCGTTAC